>MAXR01000418.1:253-1874 GCA_001751155.1 Desulfuromonadales bacterium C00003068
AAACTCTGCAACATCTTCATCGGTAAATGCATTGCCAAGCGACATCATCGCAACAGCATGATTAACTTTGGAAAAACCGGAAGAAACCGGTGCCCCCACCTTGTCCGAAGGGCTGTCAGTCCGTTTTAGCTCAGGGAAGCGGGACTCAATTTCCAGATTACGCTGTTTTAATGCATCATATTCAGCATCCGAAATTTCAGGTGCATCATTTTGATGATACGCANNGCCCGCGCCATAGCCTTTGCCAAGCGCGCCAATTCAACAATTGCCTGCTGTTTATCCAGTAAACCAACTTCTGTTTTCGCGGCCATACCATCCCCTTGTGTTACCAAAGGAATAGGCCGCTAGCGGTCCTACGTCCAGTAAGTTCTATACAGCAATTTTGTGCTCCAACGGCATTTCTAAAGGGTTCCTCAGAACATACCCGCGCCCCCAAACCGTTTCGATATAGTTTTCACCTTCCATACTTTTCGACAGTTTTTTGCGAAGCTTGCAGATGAACACGTCGATGATTTTCAACTCTGGTTCGTCCATGCCGCCGTACAAATGGTTTAGAAACATCTCTTTCGTTAGCGTTGTTCCCTTGCGAAGCGACAGAAGTTCCAGCATCTGGTATTCTTTACCGGTAAGATGCATCGGTTCGTCATCAACGGAAACTGTTTTAGCATCAAGATTAACCTTAATCCGTCCCGTTTCGATGACCGATTGCGCATGCCCTTTCGAGCGGCGAACAATCGCGTGTATGCGGGCCACCAGTTCTTCACGGTGAAACGGTTTTGTCAGATAGTCGTCCGCACCAAACCCGAAGCCTTTGATCTTGCTTTCGGGGTCATCCATGCCCGACAGAATCAGGATAGGCGTATCAACTTTGGCCACTCGTAACTGGCGCAAAACTTCATGGCCGTTCATATCCGGTAAATTCAAATCCAACAGAATAATGTCGTAATCATATAAGCTTGGCAAGATCGATGCCTTCTTCGCCCAGATCCGTCGCATACACATTTAAATTTGCACTGGCGAGCATCATCTCGATACTTTTGGAGGTTGTTGGATCATCTTCTACTAACAAAACACGCATACACGAATATCCTTTTATAAAGCTGCCCCTGCCGATCCTTCACACTATATTAGTAAAAAGGTTAACCAGAGGTTACCAACTTAAGGTTGAATGTAAACTCCCCCTAAGGTTGTCTATATTTTTTTAAATGCGTTACGCGCAACCCACCGCGACCGTGTTCCAACATTGCGGATTGCCATAAAAGGTATTCCTCTTCCGACAGGTTATACATCTCGCAAGCCTCCTCCAGACCAAGCAAACCGGAAGTAACCGCCAGAACAACCGTAACCTTGCGCCGGATCACCCATCGCCGCGTTGATTTTGGTGGCAGGTCCCCGCGNNCGCCGTGTTGATTTTGGTGGCAGGTCCCCGCGTGTTAACACTGTGCCGTCCGGCAGTTTTACGAAACTTGGTCCATCAATTTTCTTAATAAGCATAGCACCCTCTCTAACTTCCCGTAGCCAGCATCAGGCCCGCAAGTTAATCAGAGGTAAATCCGCCTCTTGTTAGTGTTTACATTTTTATTATATAGCAACCTATCTGACAGGAGCCCCCATGACCCAC
>MAXR01000418.1:1889-2140 GCA_001751155.1 Desulfuromonadales bacterium C00003068
GGTGTGGATAGTTCGGTCGTGGCGGCAAAACTGGCCCGCGAAGGCTATGACGTGGTTGGCGTGACGCTTCAACTTTATGACCACGGCGCGGCGCTGGCTAAAAAGGGCGCGTGCTGTGCGGGGCAAGACATCCACGATGCTCGCCGCGTGGCCGAGGAAATGGGGTTTCCCCACTACGTTCTGGATTATGAAAACAAGTTCAAAGAATCCGTGATTGACGAATTCGCCGATGCCTATCTGGCAGGCGCAAC
>MAXR01000418.1:2147-2440 GCA_001751155.1 Desulfuromonadales bacterium C00003068
ACCTGTGCCCTGCATCCGTTGCAACGAAAAAGTTAAATTCCGCGACCTGTTGGAAACCGCCAAGGACCTAAACGCCGATTGCATGGCGACAGGCCACTATATCCAGCGCTATGAGGGCGATAAAGCTGAACTCCATATGGCCGCCGACCACAATCGTGACCAAAGCTATTTCCTGTTTACCACCAAACAGGATCAGCTAGATTACCTGCGATTCCCGCTTGGTCACCTGACCTCCAAGGCCGAAACCCGCGCGCTTGCCGCTGAATTCGGGCTGGCCGTGGCAGACAAGCCTG
>MAXR01000419.1 GCA_001751155.1 Desulfuromonadales bacterium C00003068
AAGACCATCAAATTTGATGTCGAATTTCGATCGATATTCGTGCCCGCCAACGTCCCTTTTAGTTTCTAATATCAACTAAATAATTGGTTCAGTCCTAAAGATTCTTACCCCTTTGGTCGAAATGCTATGTAACAAAGGAGTTCATCATGAGTTCAGGAATCTATGCCGCCCNNGTCCTTGATGCCGCAACTCAAACTGAACAAAGTAATGGTATGAATTACGCCTATGTTCCTGAAACTGTAACGGATTTTACCGAAGGCGTGATGGAATCCACGAGTAATGATCTTGATGTCGCAATTAATGGTGATGGCTTTTTCAAGATAAAGCGCGATGGTTTGCTTTACTACACCCGTTTGGGTAATTTTGACCGCGCTGCTGATGGAACAATGGTTACTCGCAGTGGAGATGTTGTGCTGAGTGAAAATGGTAACCCTATTAATCTGCCTGAGGGGCCTATCAGTATTGATGAGGCTGGGTCAGTTTTGGGTGCTGAAGGTGAAGTTGGAAAGATTGGTGTCTTTGATCCCGATATCAACTTGTTGGAAAAGCGAGGCAATGGGCAGTTTTATTATAGTGGCAATGATACGGGGGTTCGTCAGAGTGATAATAGTCAAGTGATGCAGCGATATCTAGAGCGTTCCAACGTGAAATCAATGGAAGAAACTGTGATTATGATGACCAGCCTGCGCGCCTTTGAAAGTTATCAAAAAGCGATGAAAAATTACTATACGATTGATGCTAAAGCCGATGAAATTGGCTCGCTATAAAATTTTACTTGAAAAAAATACCGAAGTTTTAGGAGAAACCTTATGATCAGAGCATTGTGGACGGCAGCAACCGGGATGGACTCCCAACAAACAAATCTTGATGTCATCGCGAATAATCTGGCCAATGTTAATACCAGTGGATTTAAGAAGAGTCGGGCTGATTTCCAAGAGCTGCTTTATCAGGTGAGTAAAACTCCAGGTAGCGCGACATCAGCCGATACCGTATCGCCAACTGGCATTCAAATTGGGTTAGGTTCAAGAACCGCTGCGGTGCAAAAGATCTTTAGTGTTGGCGATATGATGCAGACTGAAAACGAACTCGATCTTGCGATTGAGGGTCGTGGTTTTTTTCAGATTGATCTTCCCGATGGTTCTACCGCCTATACACGCTCTGGTGCATTGAAAAAAGATGGTGATGGTCGCTTAACAACATCTGAAGGCTACTTACTCACACCACAAATTATCATACCTGAAAATGCCACCAGTATCTCAATTGGCCAAGATGGTACGGTCGATGTTTTTCTTGATGGTTCCTCTACTGCTACGCAGGTTGGTGTCCTCGAGTTGGCAACCTTTAGCAATGAATCGGGACTGCGCAGTCTTGGTCGTAATCTGTACTCTGAAACGGCTTCATCGGGCGGGGCAACAACAGGTGTCCCAGGCGAAAATGGTTTGGGTTCCCTGTCTCAGGGCTATCTCGAAGGATCAAATGTTAGCGTTATGGAAGAGATGGTTAACATGATTGCGGCACAGCGCGCCTATGAGGTGAACTCAAAAGCGATTCAAACGTCTGATGAAATCCTGCAAATGACCAATAACCTAGTCTAAGGACCATTGATTTGATTAGATTTGCAAAAAGTTTTGTGTTGTTGGTTTTGTTGCTACTTAGTAGTTTCTCGGTAGTTTGGGCGCAAAATATTGCCTTGAAATCCAGCACTGTTGTTCGTAGCGCGCAAATAACGTTAGGGATGATTGCAGATCTCACCCCTGCGGCACAATCGCTTGCCAATAAACGAATCGCTCGTGGCCCATTACCCGGGAAAAGTGTTGTCCTTAAACGCGGGCAAATAGAGAAAATTCTTCGTCAAAATAGTGTCGATATCTCAGCTCTTACATGGTCTGGAGCAAAAACAGTCAATGTTGTTGGTGCAAGCCAGCAGATCTCTACAGACGATATTGTGCAACAAATAGATATTTTTTTACGTGATGCGGAGTTTCGCTTACCCCATATAATATTTGAATTTATTCCTCACTCGCTTCCTGACACAATTATTTTACCCGTTGGTACTCTTCAGGTTGATGTTATTCCTGCGGTGAAAATAATTGTTGGTAGTCGTAGTTTTACTCTCATTTACCGTGTGGATGGTAGAACCATCAAAAACCTTGCTGTCCGAGGTCGTTTGACCGCAAATAGTGAGGTTGTCGTTGTTCAGCAACCTCTACGCCGTGGCACAATTATTTCAGCAGCTGATGTTGACTTAGTGAGTCTAGATATTAGTAAAGTTCACGATCCGCTGTTTGATTTGCTTGATGTCGTCGGTAAGCGGGTTGCGCGCAGTATGCGTACTGGGCAGATTGTTGAACGAAAAAACATCGAATTTCCACCCGTTATTAAAAAAGGCGATTTTGTCAGAATTATCGCCCAGCGTGGTAGCATGGTATTAACCGCCTCAGGTGTTGCACNNCCGGCAAGATGGACGCATGGGTGAAGTCATTCGTGTCCAAAATAGTAGTTCCCAAAAAGAGGTGCGTGGTCGGGTGGTCGGCCCATCTCAAGTTAGGGTGGAGTTTTAATATGAGATATATTTGCATCATAGTGTTACTACTGTCTGCGGCCTGTGCTCCGATCACTGTTCAGGAATCCGTTCCAGCAAAACCTGTAACTGTTGAACAACCTATTATTGAAACACCAGCACCGAAATCACCTGGTTCGTTGTGGACAACAGGTAATGGTAGTTTGTTTGTTGATAATCGTGCTAGTCGCGTAGGTGATATCTTAACCGTTGCCATCTACGAAACAGCGGAAGCCAATAAAGAGGCAACCACTTCAACGGGCAGAACAACCAGTGCCAGCGCTGATATTACTAGTCTTTTCGGTCTTGAATCGAATATTGCCAATATCAATAGTGCCATTGATCCAGCAAAGCTAATCAGTGCTGGTTATACCAATGATTTTAAGGGGTCAGGAACTACCAGTCGAAAAGAAGACCTTGTTGCAACGTTAACGACGCGTGTTGTTGAGGTGTTGCCAAATGCCACGTTACGCATCTCCGGAAGTAAAAGTGTAACGGTTAACCATGAACAGCAATTGATCCATTTGTCGGGCATTGTTCGTCA
>MAXR01000420.1:0-1589 GCA_001751155.1 Desulfuromonadales bacterium C00003068
AGCTGAATGGATGAAAGGGTTCCCGCACGTACGTTTCACAGTGTACGGGCATACGGACTTGGTTGGTTCCTCCAGCTATAACAACAGCTTGGGCCAACGTCGTGCGCAAGCTGCCGTTAACTATCTGGTTTCGCAAGGTGTTCCACGTAAGAACCTGATTGCAGTTGTATCCAAAGGTGAATCTGACCCTCTGATCAACACGCAAGATCGCGAACGCCTGAACCGTCGTACAGTAACAGCGGTGTCCGGTTTCGTTAAAGGCTACATCGGTGATGATTTTGACGGCAAAGTCGCCGTCAACGTTTATAATTCGTATGCAGGCCGCGGCGGAAACTAGCGCCTAAACGAATGCCTCTTACTACAAAAGGCTCCGTATATTCGGGGCCTTTTTTTAGGACTAAGCGGAATTTCTCGCAATTCCCGAAAATGTAACTATTTCTGTACTGTACGGGATGTTATTATTGGTATATTCGCGTTATGATTTTGACACAATTTTGTAGTAGCAAATAACAATTAATTGAATTTTTATAATTAGTATCACTTCTAACGGTAGTCATGGGGGCATTTATGGCACTACTAAAGCTGAAAGAACGTGTGATCGAGGCATTTGCCGCTACACGCGACATAAAAAAGTTCCCTGAACTTGCAGGTGAGCTATCCGAACATTTTGCGAAAAACTGGGCTGTTGGTTCGTACAAAGAGGCTATGGAGTCTCTTGAACGTGGCTCGCTTGATGAACTAGAAGTGATATTCGTTTGTGTAGACAAGAATGATGAAGATAACCTCGACGTTGTAACCAGCTTTATCAAAGCCGTGAAAGCGCGTAGATTGAAGGTTATTCTGGTTGCCAGTGACATTTCCCCGACAAGTTTGCATCAGGTTATGCGGCACGGCGCTGATGATTTCGTCCCTAGCCCTCCTCCAAAGGATGCGTTTGGCGACGCGCTCGCTCGACTACGGGCTGAAGCGGTCGAAGTTGAAACAGAACAAAAGAAAACCAAAAAGCGCCGCCGTGGTATTGTTTTGCCAGTCTACGGCGTTGCGGGTGGCGTTGGAACGTCCACCTTCGCTGTTAATTTGGCGTGGGAAATGGCCACGTTTGATAAAAAGTCCCCCTTAAAGGTGGCCATTTTGGATCTGAACTTCCAGACGGGCTCCGTTTCGACGTATTTGGATTTGGGGTACCGGGATGCGGTGTCGGAGATGCTCACAAACATCGAGAATCTCGACGCAAACATGTTTGCAGAAAGCCTGACGTCCTTCAAATCGCGTATGGCCGTGCTAACCGCCCCCCCCGAGATTTTCCCGCTGGATATAATCAGTGGAAATGACATCGAAAATATTATATCCTTTGCGCGCGAGTCTTATGACTTCGTGATCGTCGATATGCCGACGACCTTGGTGGATTGGTCCGCGAATGTGCTGCAAATGGCAGAAACATATTTCGCGGTAATGGAGCTGGACATGCGTTCTGCCCAAAACATGATGCGTTTCCTGCGGGTTCTCAAGTCTGAAGAGCTCCCCGAGGAAAAAATGCAGTTCGTTTTGAATTTTGCACCTGCTTTCACCGATTTGAACGGAAAAGCACG
>MAXR01000420.1:1612-2315 GCA_001751155.1 Desulfuromonadales bacterium C00003068
AGCCAGTTTTGGCTGCGAACGATCAGGGGCGTCCCCTGGCTGATGCCGCTCCCAAAAATCCTTTGCGAAAAGAAATTCGCAAAATTGCTGAGTCATTGATTTCAATGGCAGAAGAACAAAAGGCTGCGATAGCCTAAGGAGCTATAAATGTTCAAACGGTTTAATAAACCCGAGTCATCCAACGACGGCCCCGCTGCGGCCCCTTCGCTGGTATCCTCTTCTAAATCGGCGCCTGTCACCGACAACACGCCAACGCCTNNAACACGCCAACGCCTGCTGCTCCGAAGCCGGAAAAGAAAGCAAAAAGTAAAAAGGTCAAGCCAAGTCCACCAAAAAGCATCGAGGTTGATCCAAAAGAAGCCAAGCGCGCTGAACGTCTGCTTGGAATCCGCATGGAACTTCACAAACGCATTCTCGAAAGCTTGAACCTCGCAGCACTCGATAAAGCCACCAACGAAGACTTGAAACGCGAAATTGCCTTGATCGCGCGCGAAGGTCTGCGTGACATGGATGTTGTCCTTAATACTACCGATCAAAAACAGTTGAACGATGATTTGCTGGACGAAGTCACCGGACTTGGACCTATCGAGATTCTGCTGCGCGACGATACCGTTAACGATATTCTTATTAACGGCAGCCAACAGATTTTTGTCGAGCGCGCCGGTATTCTGGAACTGACAACAGTTAAATTCAAAGACGAAAA
>MAXR01000421.1 GCA_001751155.1 Desulfuromonadales bacterium C00003068
GTGTCATGCTTATCCATCATAAATGCCAGCTTTAGTTTTGTTCCTACCCCATCTGTCGATGAAACAAGGGTTGGTTTTTTATATTTATCGGCATGAAATGAAAATAGACCGCCAAAGCCGCCAATGTCAGTTAATACTTCAGGGCGAGAGGTTGCTTTAACCAATGGCTTAATCATGTCAACAAAACGATTGCCAGCATCAATATCAACACCAGCATCTTTGTAGGTAACTTTATTTTTGTCCAATTTAAACTCCTCGTGCGAAAGTGGCGTCAATTAATAAAACATGGACTATCAGTTGTCAATGTCAAACTCACCTTTTTAACGATTCAGGTTGTTCATTCTCCGTACCACTAATCGCCCCTTTACAGTGAGAGGGGGGTAGCATAAAATGAATAAAAGAAGTTGTGTGTAATTAAAGTTGTTGTTCTTTTTTTGTTTTGTTCCAAAGTCTATACTAAATCTGATGAATTGTCAGTTGTCCTGAATGATTAAAGTGAGTGCGGTACTACTATGAAATGGTGTTTACGCTCGATGATCACCAGTGATTTGCCACAGGTCGTTGCGATTGAACAGTCTTGTCATCCTCATCCGTGGTCTGCTGATCTCTTTCAACGTGAACTCGATAATCCGTTGGCGCACTTATTTGTCTGTGTCTGTCATGATGAAGTGATCGGTTATCTTTGTTTGTGGAATATTGCCGGTGAAGTTGAAATTCATAATGTTGCCACATCACCTGACTGGCAGAGAAAAGGCGTTGCTGCGTTGTTAATGCAGGGTTTTTGGGCGTATGTTGATGAACACCATATTGATCAAGCCTTTCTAGAGGTGCGCTGCAATAATGTTGCGGCAATACACTTGTATGAAAAACATTTATTTCGTGTTACCGATCGTCGAAAAGGGTATTATTCTGACGGTGAAGATGCCCTATTGATGTGTTGGCAACGAAATACTGTTAACGATTAGTGAATTTTTGTGACAATGAAAGGCCAATTAATACGATGAAAAACCTTAAAACGGTTGTACTAAATAATAACGAAATTGCACCAGGTTACTTTCGCATGATGATCTTAGCGCCAGGTTATCCTCAACAGGCTAAAGCTGGGCAATTTGTGATGTTGCGTGTTCAACCACAATCGCAACCGTTATTACGGCGACCTTTTGGTATCTTTCGCACTGGAACATTGCCAGCGCAATGTACTGGTTTGCCTGAACGGGACTTTGTTGAATTGATCTATAAAGTGGTTGGCACCGGAACGACCATGATGTCAGAGCTTAAAAATGGTGATCCTGTTGAATTGCTCGGTCCGCTAGGTGAGGGGTTTTTACTTGAAACCCAGAGCACAAATCATCTTCTTGTAGGTGGTGGTATTGGTTTAGTGCCACTCTATATGCTTGCTGAAAAGTTGTGTCAACGTGGTGATTCAGTGCGATTATTGATGGGTGGTCGCACCCGTGATGATATTTTAGGGATCACAGAATTTGAGCGACTCGGCGTTGAAACCTATGTGTCGACCGATGATGGTAGTCTTGGCGAAGAGGGGCTGGTTACGGCTGTTTTATCGCGCAAGTTGACCCGTTTTCCTGATGCCCGTGTTTACGCATGTGGCCCTATGCCGATGTTAGCAGCGGTACGCACGATCTGTCATGCCGCCGACGTCGATTTGCAGGTGTCGCTAGAAGCTCTCATGGCGTGTGGAATTGGTGCTTGCTTGGGCTGTGTGGTGCCAAGTAAGGATCATAGTGAAAAACAACCTGATTACCTCTGTACCTGTAAACAAGGCCCCGTTTTCGACGCTGAGGCGTTGGCGTGGAGTCAAGGAAGGGTTAGTGCGCATGATTGATCAAACACCATCGCTTGCTGTTGATTTAGCAGGCTTAAAACTTCGTAATCCAGTGATGCCTGCATCGGGAACTTTTGGCTATGGTGCAGAGTTTAGTCCTTATCTCGATCTCAATCAAATTGGCGCTATTGTTACCAAGGGGATCTCGCTGAATCCGAAGGCGGGAAATCCTACCCCACGAATCGCCGAAACCTCATCGGGTATGCTCAATGCTATCGGCCTGCAAAATGTCGGCATCGATACCTTTGTGCGCGAAAAGGTCCCATTTTTAGAGCAACTTGAAACACCTGTCATTGTAAATTTTTTTGGTAATACCTTAGAGGAGTATATTCAGGTAGCTGACAAGTTGTCAGGGATTGATGTTGTCTCGGCTGTGGAACTGAATATCTCTTGTCCTAATGTGAAGCAGGGTGGGATNNGAGCCTTGCGCGGCTGCCCAGGTAGTCTCTGAAGTTCGTCGCTGTCTTGACAAGCCTCTGATTGTTAAACTAACTCCCAACGTCACCGATATTACTGTCATGGCACGGGCTGTTGAAGAGGCCGGAGCTGATATTATCTGTTGTATTAATACGTTAACGGGGATGTCCGTTGATATCCATTCGCAGCGGTTACGGC
>MAXR01000422.1:0-702 GCA_001751155.1 Desulfuromonadales bacterium C00003068
AACTAACTCCCATCAACTGTAGTGCTGGAGCGACCAGCACGGCGAGAACAATGTAGGACGCGGTAACGGGCAGGCCCATACCGAGGATCAATGAAGCCAAGGCAACCAGAATAATTGAAATAAACAGATTACCGCCCGATATTTCAATAATCAGTGAAGAGAAGGTGATC
Source organism: Desulfuromonadales bacterium C00003068 (assembly GCA_001751155.1). Taxonomy (GTDB): domain Bacteria; phylum Desulfobacterota; class Desulfuromonadia; order Desulfuromonadales; family Desulfuromonadaceae; genus Desulfuromonas. Next base: position 171 of record MAXR01000422.1, read on the forward strand.
CCCATCCCCGTCATCAACACAATGCCGATAACGATTCCGGAACAGAGCAAAATCGCCCCAGTGGAAACCATATTTTTTGCGCCAAGATAGAGCGCATCAGCGATATCGGCAAAGCCCATGCGCGTTTCTTTGCGTAACCAACTGGCGGCGACAACACTCACCGTAGCAATACTGGCGGCGTAAGTTGGGGTAAAACCAACGATCAACAGAGTGATCAATAATCCGATTGGCAACAAAAAGTGCCAACCCTCTTTAAGCACTTCACCGAGCTTGGGAATATCGGCATCATCAACGGCTTTCAGACCCAATTTGCGCGCTCGCAGATGGACAAAAAAGAGCACCGAGGTGAAATACATCAGCGCAGGAAGCGTCGCCAGCGCTATGATTTTCAGGTAAGAGATCTGGGTCCATTGCGACATAATAAAGGCGCCAGCACCCATGATCGGTGGCATCAATTGGCCACCCGTCGATGCGGCGGCTTCAACACCACCAGCAAAGTGAGCAGGGAACCCTGTCCGTTTCATCAATGGAA
>MAXR01000422.1:729-3273 GCA_001751155.1 Desulfuromonadales bacterium C00003068
TGCCATCTTCGCTGGGCCACCGACGCGCTTGCCAATCAACGCCATGGCTAACTTGAGGATAAAATCCCCCGCCCCCGATTGCAGCAGAAAGGCACCAAAGAGGATGAACAAAAAGACGAAGGTCGAGGAGATGGTGGCGATACTACCGAAGATACCGTCGGGAGCAAAATACATCCGATACAGTAAGCGCTCGATACTGACACCGCGAAAATTAAACAATCCCGGCAACCATTGACCTAAAAAGGTGGCGTAGCTCAAAAACAGAATTGATAGCAGCGGAATCAACCAGCCAGTGCAGCGGCGCGTCAACTCCAATAACAACACAATCGCCAAGCCGCCAAAGATCAGGTCACGTAGGATCGGCACCTCATTGCGAGCATGAAGGGCATCTTCAAATAGAATTAAATAAAACCCAGCAACACAACCAAGGACGGCGAGAAAGAAATCGATCCCCAAGGTTTGCTGATGTTTTTTTCGCGACAGCGGATAGAGGATAAAACCGAGAAACAGGACAAAGGTAAAATGGAGAGCATTACGCTGGATCTCAGGCATCACGCCAAAGGTATTAAACCACAGGTGTACCAACGACATGATGATCGCCACCACGTACACCAACTTGGCCGGAAAAGCGGACAGCTTGCGCTGCACAGAAAGAGACTCACCCTCATCAGCCACTAACCCCTGATCCTGTTGCCCGTTTATATTTCCTTGCGCCATATCTGTCCCTATCTTCATTTAAACTTTAACCACAACGTGTTAGTGGGCAATGAGATGGGGCGGAATCGACAAACCCATCTCACGGTAATACTTGATGGCACCGGGATGCAATGGCATCGACAATCCAGTCATAGCATTCTGCAGCGACATCACATTCGTTGCCTTGTGACTGTTACGCAAAAAAGGGAGGTTTTCATAAATCGTTTTAGTGATTTTATAGACGGTATCTTCCGATAGCGCATTGCTAACAACCAATAGATTGGGTTGGGCAATGGTATTAATCGCTTTTTTCTGACCGGGATAGGTATCAACAGGAATGACAAAACGGGTCCAAATATTGTAAAAACTATTGATATTTTCCAGCTGTTGGTCAGTAAAATTGAGTACCGTCGCTTTATCTCCCAATGAAGCATACATCTGGGTGATTGCCGACGCTGGTGGCCCAGCGGGAATATTCGCGCCAACGATCCGATTGTCCATCATCGCTTGAACTGATGGGGTGTAGCCTAAATATTCTGTATCGAAGTCTTTATCAGGAGTAATATTTAGCGCGTTGAGGATGGTACGACCCGATCCAGCGGAACCACTACCGCGCTTGCCGATAGAAAATCGTTCATCCAACCCTTTTAAGTCAGCAACAGTGCCAGCTTTAGCATACTTAGATAACACCGCGAAATGCTCGACATTTTGCCAAAGCATGGTGATCGCCGACATCTCTGTCATCGGCCTACCCTCATAGGGACCTTTGCCATTGAAAGCTTGAGCGGCATAGAGACCCTGAATGATGGCCAGATCACATTCGTTATTTTTCAGCATCTGGATATTTTCTCCAGACCCTGCTGAGTTGATCGCAGTAGCGGTAATTTTATCGCTTTTCGCCAATTTAACCGTGACCAGTGTGCCAACAGCCACGCCAACCGGATAAAAAGTGCCACCCGTTGTCGCTGTGGCGATGATCAATGACTGCCGTTGTGCTGACGCCAGAACTGGACTCCCACCAAACAACAGCATTGCGCTGATCAACAACATCGATATGAAGTTTACCTGTTTAGGTTGAACCATAAGTGATCTCCTCAAAGCATAAATATTTCAATAATATGAGTCATTCTCCACCCTGACATCCTTAATATTATTACATACTTTAATGTATTTCTCTCATTGTTTTTTCCCCAAGTTAAGGGTATGTATACTACCTCTGATAACTAGTCTGGAATGTTCCGAACCAACCGATAGGATTCGTATTATGAAACGTTTAATTATTGCAACACTGATCATCACCGCTCTGAGTTTATCAAGCATCGGCATCGGCACGGCAACTGCCGGTGAAGTACTGCATCAGGTGTCAACCATTGATGCACTGCTAGCGGGTCTTTACGATGGTGTCCTGCCTGTAAAGGATCTTAAACAGCAAGGAGATTTGGGGATCGGCACCTTCGACAGCCTCGATGGTGAGATGATCGTTGTTGATGGCAAAGTGTTTCGCGTTTCAGCCGATGGTCGTGCTAGCGTTGTCGCCGATGATGAAACGACCCCTTTCGCCAGCGTGACACACTTTGATGCCGAACAACAGCTGCAATTACCAACAGATACGACGTTAGACAGCCTAAAAACACTGATCGCTCAAACGGGGCTATCGCCAAATCTCTTTCACGCTTTCCGCCTTGAGGGCAGCTTTAACACGGTTGCCACCCGCAGTGTACCGCGCCAAGTCAAACCCTATTCACCACTGGTCGAGGTGGTAAAAAGCCAGCCATTGTTTAATTTCGAGCAGATTGAGGGGGTGATGGTGGGATTTTATTGTCCCGCATATGTCAAGGGGATCAATGT
>MAXR01000423.1:0-715 GCA_001751155.1 Desulfuromonadales bacterium C00003068
TGCTAGCGGCGTGTTGTCGGCACGCATCAACTCTTCCATGTCGGGCCACGGGCAATAAGCGCGCTCGGCCGCCAACCATTCAGGCTGGTTGAGCACGTGGTACAAAATCGCCGAACCAATGTGGCTCATGCCGATCTCATAGGTGTCAGGAAAAGCCAGAGCGAAACGGACATCGACATTGGCTTGATCTTTTATAATTGTTCCCGCCTCACCACCGAGGTAGCGAGCAGGTCGATTTACGTGAAGCAGGGCATCGCAGGAATTCATTCGTTGTCTTTCAAGGTGTTCATGTTAAATTAGCGCACAAAGTTGGTTTAAACTCGAATTAACGTGTACGGGCTAAATGTTATAGTTGAAATGATCGTAATTGGACAACTTACAATGGTGGCAATGGCACTGACAAGCACTTTCACTGTCGGAGCTGATTTAGAAGGAAGATAATGAGTATGGCAAATAAAAAAATGACGACACTTATCCGGCAACCCGAGGTCGATCTCCATGTTCATACCGTCGCTTCGGGGCATGCCTATAGCACTATTGAAGAGATCACCCGTGCGGCAGCGAAAAAAGGGATTACCGGGGTGGGGATGACCGATCACGGCCCGTCTATGCCCGCAGCACCACATCAGTATCACTTTATGGGGTTGCGCTTTATCCCCGAAATGCTCGGCGGTGTTCGGGTGTTCAAAGGGGTGGAAGCCAATATCCTCGATAA
>MAXR01000423.1:740-2269 GCA_001751155.1 Desulfuromonadales bacterium C00003068
ATTGCGGTTATAGCGGCACCACTCAGGCCGATCACACTAAAACGATGCTGCAGGTGATGGAGCATCCGCGGGTGCATATTATCTCCCATCCGGGTAATCCCGAATTTCCTATCGATTATGAAGCGGTGGTGAAGCAGGCGGTCGCTACAGGCACGGCATTGGAGATTAATAGCTCGTCGTTTACTAATGCCCGCTGTGGCAGTAAGCCGAACTGTATTGCTATTGCGCGATTGTGTGCCGAACACGGCGCATTGATTGCCATTGGTAGCGATGCCCATATTGCCCAAGCCGTTGGCGATGTCGCTCCAGCGATTGAGGTGGTGAAGCAGGCTGGAATCTCGCCTGACAAAGTGGTTAATCGCACTTTGGCATCGACGCTCGCGTTTCTCAATATTGAAGGGATCATTAAGTTATGAAGCTCATGGCAGCACGACAACAAATTGTCGATTACGGTTTGAAGATGTTGACCTCAGGGTTAACCACTGGTAGTGGCGGCAACCTGAGTATTCTCGATGCCGAAAGTGACCTTATCGCTATTGGCCCTAGCGGTATCGACTACACTGATGTCAGCGTTGACGATGTAGTGATCGTTGATCGCCAAGGTGACATTGTGGAGGGGAAGTGGAAGCCTTCCAGTGAGTTGAGTTTTCATTTAGCCCTGTACCGCCAACGACCTGAAATTACCGCCGTTGTACACACCCACTCGGTGTATGCCACCACCATAGCTTGTTTGAATTGGGAGATTCCTGCGGTGCATTACCTCGTCGCCTTTTCCGGGGATAAAGTACCTCTCGCACCTTATGCCACCTTTGGTAGCGAAGAATTAGCCACCAGTGTTGGCGACCATATTGGCACCTATAATGCTCTGTTGCTGGCGAATCATGGCTTGGTTGCCATCGGTGCGGATATGAACAGTGCTTTCAATGTCGCTGAGGAGATTGAACTGGTGGCGCGAATCTATTATCAGGCTAAGTCAATTGGGAAACCGGTGCTGGTGGAGGCGGATGAGATGAAGCGGGTGGGGGAGAAATTTGCCAGTTATGGTCAGCAGGATGATGCCTCATCTTCTGGCCCACAATAGTTCGACAGGCTGCTGGTCGCTGCTTTGAACGCTAGCGAGTTGGTGCTGATAAGGGAGATATTATGCAGATTGTAGCAATTGATAGCATACAGGGTGATATGGCTCAGTGGGCCAAAGAGCTTGCTGCTGTTCTGGGTGTTACCCCTTATGAAGCACGCTCTCGGGTTAATATCCCCAGTGGTGGACCAGCCATAGTGGCTAGTTTTGCCAATGACGACCTCGCAGTCACCTGCGTGAAAGAATTGATCGATGCAGGGTTTGATACCCTTTGTCTCGACTCAGCTGAGCTGGAAAATGATCAGAATCGTTTTATTGTCCAGCACTTGAATTTTGCTGCTGACTGTTTGCACTTGTGGGGTCAGGGTGGGGAACAACTCACGCTGAACTTCTCAGATATCGTGTTGTTGCTGCGCGGTGCCGGAATTATCAATACCGTTCAATGTGAGAC
>MAXR01000424.1 GCA_001751155.1 Desulfuromonadales bacterium C00003068
GCAGGCGCCGGCTGGGGCGAAAGTGCAGTGATCCGGTCGTACAATTCGTCAGAAAGTGTATAGGAAATTGCGTCAAGCGATGGCTTGAACTGCTCGACCGATCGCGCGCTGATGATTGGGTGCGTAATGGCCGGATTTCGTGCAACCCAGCTAACCGCAAGCGTCGCGGGATGAACGCCGACTTCGGATGCAAGTTCGGACAGGTTCTTTGCCGCGTCATGCATCCAGTCAACGCCATAACGTGCCTTGTACATCTTGTCGTCGGCAAGGCGCCCACCTGCTCCGGCCGCATATTTGCCTGTTAACAATCCTCCACCCAGCGGTGAGTAGGGGGCAACGTGGAACCCTTCGCTGACGGCCATAGGAAGAATTTCAACTTCTACCTGCCTTTTGACAAGGTTATACATTGGTTGAAGTATATCAATTTTGATCCCAAGTTTCTCGGCGACATTTGCAGCCTTCATAGTTTGCCAAGCCGAAAAGTTCGAAACACCGATATGACGAAACAGCCCTGCTTCGCGAAGTTCAGCCAGTGTCGAGAACGACTCTTCCAACGGTGTGTCGTCGTCCCATTTATGTAGATAGAAAATATCGATCATATCCATGTTCAGGCGCTTCCGGCTTTCGTCCAGCTGTGAGCGGATGGTGGCAGAAGTGGAACCACCAACGGATGCGCATTTCGATGCGATGATCAGGCTATCACGTTCCGCTGCTGCAAATTCACCTAGGTACTGTTCGGATAAACCCTTCGTATAAACATAGGCCGTGTCGAAGAAGTTAATTCCGGCGGCTCTGCTGGCTTCATATAGTTGGCGACTCTCGTCCTTGTCGGCTTTTCCGCCAAATTGCATTGTGCCAAACGAAAACTTCGATGCTGGGGTGCCGTCGGTGGCGATAAAGGAGGCGGGGGTCATTGTGTTTCTCCGAAACTTGGGTTGTAATTCAATCTACCATAGAAGATCAGTGACTTTGGAAGAATAGTACAAAACCAATAACAGCTTTTTATCGCTGGTAAAAGATATTAGTATGATAATATGACTAATAGCGCGAAAACACCACTCTTGCTTGCGAAGTTGCTGAAAAGAAGGACTAACTAATATGCTTCATACCGCCGAATCCATTAACCGTCTCGGTACTGAATCCGCTTTTGATGTCCTTGCGCAGGCGCAAAAGCTCGCGGCGCAGGGTAAAGACATCATTAATCTGGGTATTGGGCAACCTGATTTTCGCACACCAGATCATATTGTCGAGGCAGGAATAAAAGCGCTACGCGACGGGCATCATGGCTATACGCCTGCGAATGGAATCCCTGCTTTGCGCGAGGCTGTCGCGGCGGACTTGGGAAAACGGCATAATGTTTCGGTGAACCCTGATAATGTGGTTGTGGTTCCGGGCGGCAAGCCGACCATGTTCTTCGCAGTGCTTATGTTCGGGGAGCCGGGAGCCGAAATCATGTACCCTAATCCGGGTTTTCCCATTTATGAATCCGTTATCAATTACAGCGGCGCGACACCGGTTCCGATTGCCCTGAAAGAGGAAAACGGTTTTGCCTTTGACGCTGAAGCAGTACTTGCGCAAATCACACCCGCGACTCGCTTGATTATCATTAACAGCCCTGCAAATCCGACCGGTGGTGTAACCCCGAAAGAGGAAATAGATCGTCTTGTTGCGGGATTGGCCGATCACCCACATGTCGCGATCCTGTCCGACGAAATCTACAGCCAGATGCTTTATGACGGGCGAGAGCACGTCAGCCTGTTGCAGTACCCGGAAATTCGCGACCGGTTGATCATGCTGGATGGCTGGTCAAAAACTTATGCGATGACGGGTTGGCGGCTAGGGTATGCTGTCTGGCCGGATGCGCTGGTTGATCATGCAGTCCGCCTTTGCATTAACGATCACTCCTGCGTTAATGCAGCCAGCCAGTATGCGGGTCTTGCCGCGCTGACTGGGCCGCAAGATGCAGTGCATGAAATGGTGGCGGCTTTTGACCAGCGGCGCCAGATAATAGTTTCTGAACTTAACCGGATTCCAGGGTTCCGCTGTGCAGATGCCGCAGGCGCATTTTACGCCTTTCCGAATATCGAGGGGACAGGACTGACTGCCCGTCAAGCGCAGGACAAGTTTTTGAACGAAGCGGGAGTTGCCACTATCGCGGGCACAAGTTTTGGTGCGTGGGGGGAGGGGTATATCCGGTTCTCCTATGCCGCAAGCATTGATAGCATTCAAGAAGCCATCAGACGCATACGCGAGTGTCTTTAGGGATCGATTGACCTCCTCTTCTCTAGGACATCGCTGCTTGATACATCTTCGATGGAACGGGACGCTTGTGAATTGTGTCTTCTTGGGGGGCGGCTGATGCGGTGATTATTTTCACCTGCAATTGAAAGCACTTATCTTGTTTTATGCCGTCCGCTCGCCACGTACGAACCATTTATGTAGATCGGCTAGTAAGAATGTAGCTAAGTGCTCGGATTTTCTTATAGCGGTATTAAAATCCCTGTTCTCCTAATCACCTTCCCTGTTGGAACGAGTGAGTTCCCTGATATTTTGTTTAGGGAAATTGCTGATAAGCTGCTGTAATCACACCTCTAATAGTGAATATTTGACTAAATTAATGCGAATTTTGAGGATCTTCCCTGTATTTTCCCTGTTAACAGGGAAAACCTGATGAGACTGGTTAGCTCCAGACTGCGTGCACAGCCATTTCAGAACAGTTGATATAAGATTAATAGTGGTGGNNTGATTGATATGTGTATGATTTTGGTGGTGAAGTATATCGACGGATATGCCCCATTTGATGCCTCAAGTATCGAGAGCGCCCTACCGCTGGGCGGTTGATGCCCGGCCATGATTAGTTCCATCGCTGTGCTTTAGCGCATTCTACAAGCATTTTTCCAAATCCCCAAAACTCAAAGGAAATCGGAAGTAGAACCAAATATCGCGTTGTCTAGTTGATGGCGGAAAGTGGTGATGGGTGTACAAGATATTCTTCATTCGCCTACTCTAGGCAACAAAAAACTGACGACAGAAGTTTAATATGACTATGTGTTGCGGCTATTTGCGTCATGTTTGGACCGAAAAAACACTTAATTACTTTACCAAACTGTAGTACTGTTTGTCGCAGA
>MAXR01000425.1 GCA_001751155.1 Desulfuromonadales bacterium C00003068
ATAGCGGAAGCTCTGTGCTAATCAGGTGAAATAATGATTTAGATATTGATATGTACACGATGTCACCACCTCAAAATAAAAAAACAGATGGTTCCCCCTGCTTATAACTACTTGATATTTTTTTACGAAGTATATTATTCTGCATCTTAATTAATATTAAATGCGATAAGAGGTAGCGACACCTAATTTACTGATAAAGCTTAATTACAATGAGAATATCGCCCCACTCTTTGATAGGTTTCTTGTATGTAACATTTACCCGCTAGGAAATTTCAACGCAGCAGCTCAAACGGTTATCTAATAATGGTTAAGATCTGTCGCTGTGGCGATTTCCGATTGAAACGAGAGTATTGAGGATAGTCATGAATTTACGCATGTGTATGTTCAACTGTAGCGCCATCATTATGATGGTATTTCTGATGGGCTGTTCTGCCACTCCACACCGAACCAGCGAAGTCTCTTCCGTTCGTATCGAACAACAGATTCGCTTACTCACCGCAGCAACTCACAAGGTGATCGGCGAAGTGCAGACTCCAGAAGGATTCTACGCCATCGCGACAACTCTACCCGCAGCGGTCGAAAAACNNCGGCGAAGTGCAGACTCCAGAAGGGTTCTACGCAATCGCTACGACTCTGCCCTTAGCGGTCGAAAAACAGATGCGGCTTAAAAAGAGTTGGCAGCAAGGATGTCCAGTAGGGTTGGCCGATCTGAGTTATGTTGTCCTGACTCACTGGGGATTTGATGGCCACGTTAAGGTTGGCGAACTGGTGGTGCATCGCAAGCTGGCGTTGCCTGTCATGAATACCTTTGCCGATCTCTTTACAACTCACTACCCCATTGAAAAAATGGAGTTGATTGAAAACTACGATGGCAGCGATGACCGTTCTATGGCGGCCAACAACAGCTCGGCATTTAACTGCCGCGACATTACCGGCAAACCGGGTATTTTCTCCAAACACAGCTACGGTGGCGCTATCGATATTAACCCGCTTCAGAATCCTTATGTTGCCCCGAAGAGTGATTCGCTCAGAGCCATGGGCTGGGATAATGTCGAGAACAAAGGGGCGTTTTTGCGCCGCAATGGATATGACGCGCCATCACCAGCCTTGAAGTTCTGCACAGAACGACCTACTGACTGTTTTGTACTTCCCCCCGCTGCGGCAGAATATGCTGACAGAAGTAAAAAGGTGTCAAGTTATCTCCATTCTGATTCCATAGCAGTGAGAGCATTTACCGATCAAGGGTTCGATTGGGGTGGCAACTGGTCGAGTTTACTTGATTACCAGCACTTTGAGTACGATAGCTCAAAGCTATTGAGTGACTGAAGCTTACCAATTGACCTGACTGAGAAAAGTTAGGGTGACAGTCTACTCGGAGCCTGCTGGAGACTAGCTGCGTGATTACAGGAATTTTTAGACATCACGTTTATCAATTTTAGTCAGACAGAATTGCCAACCAAGAGAAAGGCAACACCATGAAAGATATCCTAACAACTTTATTCGCTATGACACTGATCACCTTACTTCTGTGTGCTTGTTCATCCTCAAATGATCATAGCAGCGAACTGACAAAAGTTGGCATGATAACGGATACTGGAACCATAGACGACAAGTCTTTCAATCAGGGAGTCTGGGAAGGGATCGTCAACTATCAAACAGATATGGGAACCATTGACGCCAGCTACATCAATCCAGCAGGCGGACAAACGAGCGACTACTTGACCGCGATCACCACTCTTCACGATTCTGGTCACGAAATCATCATTGCTCCTGGGTTTGTTTTTGAAACGGCTGTCAATGAGGCGGCTGAAACGTTTACTGACACAACATTCATCTTGATTGATGGAACAACTCATAGCACTGAAAATCAAGATTTCGTCGAACATGACAACACGTTGTGCATTTTATTTAACGAACATGAAGCGGGATTCCTAGCGGGTATTGCTGCAGCCCTGTCAACAACGACCAATCAGCTCGGCTTTATCGGCGGTATGGAGATCCCTTCTGTTGTTCGTTATGGCGTTGGCTTTAAAGCTGGAGTGAAATACGTCAATCAGGTCTACGGCATCAACGTTGAACTTCAAGACGA
>MAXR01000426.1 GCA_001751155.1 Desulfuromonadales bacterium C00003068
GCATCAATATTCACAGCTTGTCGAATGGTCTCATTTTGTTGCCAGCTCTCATACCCCGCTAACACCGTCGGCAAATGAATAATGAGGGACGCAGAGATACACCGTGAAGCACTTTCCCATAGATAGCTTGGTGTATGATCTACGGCGTAGTAATCGACCCTGCCAACTTGAAACATAGGATTATTAAATGTGGTCGGTTTGGCAAAAAAGAACCCCATACCCTCGTCGCAACTGACATCAATAATCAGGCAGTCTGGCCTGAGACAAGACATTTCATCTTCTGTAACAAAATGAAAGGGATGATCTGGTTCTTGCAGGGTGCCGTTCACGATGATTTCTGATTCGTTGAGCAGATCAACCAATGGTCGTTCAGTTCCATCGTGCTCTACCACCAACATGCGCGCTTTACCTTCATTGCCCTTCCGAATACGGACATAGTGACAATCAAGGACTTCCTCACGTACCTCGTGTTCGGGACGTTGAATACAAATTGTGATATCTCTAAAACCACGTGCTTTTAGAGCGTATATTGCGCCACGGCTGACCGCACCAAAACTAAAAATAACCACTTTGCGTTGGTTACCGTAGTGCCCGTCGATGCCTTTCAGCTGCAGGGCGTGTAATACCGCACAGTAGCCCGCCAGTTCATTGTTTTTATAAAAAGTGTGGCGGCCCATCTGTCCGGTAGGGCCCCAAACATACATATCCTCAAAAGCGATAAGGGTCTGCTTGCGATCGATCGCAGCCTGAGTGTGGGGCCTTTGCTGTACACAATGGGGAAAGCCCCAAAGGACTCCCCCCTCGCGCAGCTCTTCAAAATCAGCTAATACAGGTTTGGCAAGGATGACATTCCCAATATCGGCTAATAGTTCGTGGCGTGTGGCAACACCACCGGTCTGCTCCGAAATTTCAGAATCGGTAATACCAAAAGGTGCCCCATACCCCTTCTCAAATATCAGCTGACGACGAATTGGTTCGGGAAGGCGCATCAAATGTTCCGGATGGATTGGAATACGTCGTTCATCCTCTTTTCTTGAAGTACCAATGACTCCAAATTTTAAGTTATTCACATAGTTCCTTTTTTACGAACACTTACTTTTGTGATTCTAGGGAAGTATTTCCAAACATGCAGCTTACTCGCTTTATATAAATATAACAATTTATCCACAAAACGATGTTCTCAATCGCGCATACGAAACACTGACTCAAAACACTCTCGTTTGCTATGAAAAGAGGAAAAAGTACTTACACATCGGAATGCTCATTTGCCGCCTGGACATCGGCCCGGAGCTGGCCCGCCAACCCCGGGGCGAGTCGGGGGTCGACGAGGACCACGGCGCCTGCAACATGTGCTGTGAGTTCTGTGCCTATAAGGTGATGGACGAACGAAAGAAGTAAGGTCGCGCCCTTCGGCCCACTCGCTACAAAACGAAAAGGCCCACCCTGCAATCAGGTGTGCCTTTTCAATTTCTGACATTCTGTGACTTATGGGACGGATCTTCCTGCAACTGCAGCGAAAACGGATATCGAAGCGAAGGCTTCTGGCTCAATAGCCTGCAGGAAATTCCTGGAACACATTTCTCCTCTGACCCGGCTTTTTCTTGTCCAAATTACACATTGGCTGCAGCAACAGAACCATCCTAATGAGTATGATGTCCCCCGAACTCCTATTATGGTTGTTATAGCACAGCGTCGCTACCTACACCGTCCAACTGCCCCGCGGAAAAAGTCTTGATTGACTATCGCCAAATAGAATAGCTGCTGGCCGAACTACCTACCTGCTGATGGGAATAGCTGCTAACGGCCTGCCAGAGCTGGCACCAATGGCCGCCCCCCCAGTCGTCCCGCTATCACGCCGAGAGAGACGTCACCACCCATACCTGCCTGACAGTAAAAGCCAGCGTGATGCGCCATAGTTTGCCGGAAGTTTGGCCGCTGCTATAGTTTATCTAATAGCTCCTGCCGCAATGGCCGGCGACTGCAAACAAACTCTGCATTTAAGGTCCTGTCATGACCGAAATCGTGTTCCTTCAGGATATGCTGATTCTGCTGGCCCTGGCCTTGGCCAACGCCTGGCTGTTCAGCCGCCTTAAGCAGTCGCCGATCATCGGCTACCTGGCCGCCGGAATGCTGGTCGGCCCTTACGGCTTTCA
>MAXR01000427.1 GCA_001751155.1 Desulfuromonadales bacterium C00003068
GACGGTTTCGCAGTAGGCTCTTGTATTGTCGGACAGTCTCCTCATAGTTGGCCCGCGGATTCAAATTCATATGGCATCACCTTTTCACAATGATGTTTATGATCCCATGTCACTTTTCTTGCACCATATTTTTTCCGTTTAGGCTTGATTGCATGGGCATTGTCGAAGCCGACAAGCCGTTGATTTTTTTTGTCATGTAATGTGAAACTGTATTTAATACCGTGTGGTATGTGCGCTGAGACAGTGACACTGTAAGCTTCAAATTTAGTCCAGTGGCCAGTATCCATAGGGAAAACTTCCCCGTGTAGATTTAGTAGAATATCTAAGTCATTTGAGTTCAAATCGCACCACATTTCTGCACTGTTATCATTTGATGATAACTATAGCTTGTTTTAGATTGCTTGACAAGTTTTGTTAAGGAACGAAACCCAACAAAATACTGATCTCTGCTGCTGATTTATCGTTGGGTTTCGTTGCACTCTACCCAACCTACTTTGGATGAGATTATATTTTTATTTTGAAACACAAAAAAGCCCGACTCAGTTTGAAATTGAGTCGGGCCTCTTTGTTAAGTGTTAATTATTTATTTGCTTTATGGCAAAACAAGCAGCGATTGGGATCAGGATGGTCCTTGGGGAATTCCATCCCCTCTTGACCATGACAATCTTTGCAAAATTTCTCTGCCGCTTTTTTACCCTGTTTTTGAAAGAGAATGTGAAATTCGGCGTGGGTGTCATCTGAGGGCAGTCGCGGGGTTGTTTCCTCTGGAGCGGCCCACAGAAATAAGACCACGGCAAGGCCGATGGCTAATGTAATGATGTCGCGTTTTGTCACAGGTCGTGTTTCCTTACTTGAGTTAATGATGGCGTCGCAAAAAAGTCCGCCCACCTGCGTTGCAGCGTTTATTCAAGACTTCGACATACAACATGTATGCCTTCTCCCTTGAATAACCACTACGCCTTGGGGTGCGAAATTTTTGCTTAGCCATCTCATTTGTTTTTGCGAGACCATCAGTTAATGGGGGGTCAATCGCCCCGCATAAATGTCATATAGATGAAAAAGAACATAATCGCCGCACCGCCACCGAGGAAAATGAAAATGCCGTCGGATGATTTACTGACGTCGGTTCCTTGTGCGCTGACGAGGGTGGTGAGGGTGATGAGTGCGACAAGGCTAATGGCGACAGTGAGCAGTAACTTCCACTTCATAAATAGGCTTATGAGTACAAATAGCACTGCCCCGCCGATAAACCACGGGTTATGGAGCAGATCGAGATCGTTGATGTAACGGATGATCTCTTGCGTTTGCAGTGCTTGGGCCCAGTCTGTTGCTTCTTCCATTGATCGTATCCATTTCTGTAGTTCGTGCACACCATTGAACCACGACTGGTGCGATATGTGTGGGTACGGATATCACCAATGAAAAAGATACCATTTTTGACTAAAAATACAAAGGTGAAATTGTGCGAAAACCTTGACTCATCACGTGTTTATGCCTATCATCGCACCCCTGGCGTACGATGGTTGTTGTACAAAAGAGTGACTTATTTAAGTTCGTATTTGCATTAATCCCCAGTTTAACGTGATGGGGCTACTTTTTATAGAAGAAGATTCCCGTGAACGAACATGCAATTGGTATTTTTGACTCAGGTGTTGGTGGCTTAACTGTGTTACAACAGGTACGTCATTTGCTCCCCGGTGAGAATTTGATCTATCTGGGTGATACGGCTCGGGTCCCTTATGGCACCAAAAGCCCCGATACGGTACGGAAATATGCCGTTGAAGCGGCGAATTTTTTGATCCAGCAACAGGTTAAGATGGTCGTTGTCGCCTGTAATACCGCCTCTTCCGTAGCTTTGGAGCTGTTGCAGCACCGCTTAGATGTTCCGGTGGTCGGGGTGATTGAACCCGGAGCGCAACGGGCGATGAGTCTAACCCAGTGCGGTGTGGTTGGTGTTATTGGCACCGAAGGAACGGTGTCAAGTGATGCCTACCCACAGGCTCTACGCCAGATTAAACCGAGTGTTGAAGTGGTTTCGGCCGCGTGTCCGTTGTTTGTGCCGTTGGCCGAGGAGGGCTGGGCCGAACATGAGGTGGCTCTGTTGGCGGCGCGCGAGTATTTAGCACCATTGTTGGCGAGCAAGATAGATACCTTGGTGCTCGGTTGTACCCATTATCCCTTATTAAAGCCGACATTGTCGCGGCTATTGCCCGATTCAATACGGATGGTGGACTCCGCGGAGGAAACCGCTCGTATGGTTGCCCAGCTATTGGCCGAACATGGCTGGTTGAACGATCAGGTCCAGGGGGGGTGGCAGTTTTATGTCACTGATGTGCCGCATCGGTTTGTTCGTGTTGGCGAAGCATTTCTCGGCACCGAACTGACGAATGTTGAGCGAGTGACCTTGGATTTTGTTGACGATATAACGTCGTGAACCAGGAGGCTGTAGCATGAAAAAAATGATGATTTGGGCTGGCGTGCTGGCATTGCTGGCTTTTTTTGCTGGCATGGCGGTGGTGTTTAACCCGTTTAACATAACCTCGACTCCAGATGCGGTTGAACCCGCTCACGTAGTGGTTGAATCTGCTGTAGTGCAACGCGAAGTGATCCTCTATTTTGGTGATATTGCCAGCCCCTTTCTTGTTCAGGAGGTGCGCTTTATCGGTGAATGCGTAACCGATCAAGAGTGTGTTGTGGCGTTGGTGCAAGAACTTATTGCTGGCCCTGTTTCTGAGCTGGTGCCAGCGTTACCAGGGCATGCCTTATTACTCGATGCCAAGATTGTCGATGCCACTGCCGAGCTGAATTTTAATCAATCCTTGATCACCTACCACCCCGGTGGCAGCACATCCGAACTGTTAACCGTTCATGCGCTGGTGAATACTATTGCTGCAAATTTCCCCTATATTCGTAAACTATTGATCCGTGTTGATGGCAAGGCCATTGCAACATTGCGCGGCCATGTTGATCTGCGCCAGCCCATCGTCGCCGATTTTTCATTGGTTCGTCAAGAATCAGAGGTGCCAACCGTAGAGGTTGTCCCACAAACATCAGGAGAACAACCACAATGAGTCGATTTTTAACAGCGATACAACAACACGTACTCGTTCTTGATGGGGCGATGGGGACCATGCTCCAAGCGCGCGGATTAAAAGCGGGTGGTTGCCCTGAGCAGATGAATCTTGATGCGCCCGATGTGGTGGCGGGGGTGCATCGTGAATATGCTCAAGCGGGGGCGCGAATCCTCGTCACTAATACCTTTGGTGG
>MAXR01000428.1 GCA_001751155.1 Desulfuromonadales bacterium C00003068
CTTGCGTTTGGCTTGCCGCGCAAAGGGGTGGAACTGCCGATGGGCGATGTTGGTGTCGAACAGCGCGCGGGTCCGGCGGCAGGTGAAGGATTTGATCATATTGTTACCCGTTACGTAATATGTAACGTATTGTGACGGAAAATCAATAAGGAAAGGTTAAGGGTGTGATTTTGGCGGAGCGGTTATCACACTTACGGTGCATCGCAGATGCACAGGGGCGATCCCCTTTGGGGGGATCGGGATCGCCCCTTTTGGGTGGATTTGGTTTGGTGAGGTGTTTGAGTTTGGCGGAATGTCAGAAGGATAATCGCCTACCTAAGATTGTTAATCACTTCCTTTAAGAGAATTGCAATATGGATGGGTTATTTGAATGTTTGAAACAGCACCATTTCCTCCGTTAGACTTTGCATCAATATGATCATAAGACACAGATTTCTCCACCTGTATATAACCACCGCACAAAGGACATTTTTGAGCTGCCTTTATAGATTCTGAGAGGAAAATTGCGGATTTAGTACTATCCGAAAAGTTTGCCCCAACTTCTTCAACTTCGGAAGCAATAATTTTTCCCTTAAGGTCCAACGCTTCCAGTATGTCTTCTTGGGTGAAATCGTCTCCAAACTGGCTCTCATCTGTTGTTTTAGCAATGAATTCAGCCCATTTTTCAACACGTTTTGCCGAGTAAATTGCAGAGTTTGCTTGGTTTAGAAGCGATTTATTTTCAAGGAATATTTTCTCAATTGTAACTCTTCTATTTGTGAAGTTTCTGAAAAATACACTATCGTTATCTCTCACTGCCTTAGCTACCGCCTTGATCATTCCAAGGAAAATAGTATCCATATGCCGCCCATTTGAATTGTAAAAAAAGACTGCCGGATGCAATCCAAGGCTTGCCATTTCATTTCCCGTGAGGCGTTTCATTGTTTTAATGCACGCTTCCAAGGTTCTGATTGTACTCGAACCGTCGTCATCAACTTTATAGATGTATATTTTGTCGTCTACAGAAGTCGTTCCAACAACAATATAGGCAATCAAATCCATCAATAGGTTATAAGCAGAAATTGGTGACGACCTTCCCCCGTGAGGAAGGTTTAGTGTTTTTACTGGGTATTTTATTTCCGGAGAAAATAATTGGCCGTTTAGATCGTTGGATAGTTCTTCAATCCTAGAAACAGCTTCCGACTCAAAATTTGACCAGTACTTGTGCCCAGTACCAGCTCGCATAATTGAACGTGCAGCTATTGCAATTGGTTTTGCCCTTTCACGAAGTAATCTCTCCTCCGTTTTATCCAATGGAGTCCCTTGTTTGTTTATTTTGAAAAAGGACGTTTCGGCTTTCGCTGCATCGCCTTCGACCCACTGCAATGAAAGAGCTCTCGTTCTCGCGTTATTTGCGCGCGCTTTAAGCATATCGTCATTTTGGATTGTTGACGTGTCATACATCGCGTCTTTAATTGTAGCGAAACTTCCGATCTCATTATTAATCTTTTTTCGAAGCGATTCAGCAATTTTCTTTTGCTCATCAGTAATCTTGTTTTCAAAAAACTTTCGCGAGATTATTCCATCGCCGTAGTCATCATTTATCCAAGCGAGAAGTGCACTCACTCGATGTGCTCCATCAATTACGAATAGTTTTTCGGGAGAGCGCCATAGAATTACGGATGGTACCAACTCATTATCTAAGAAACTCTTTAGAAAAACTATTACTTGCGCTGGTGTCCATTGCGTCGTTTCCCGCTGAAAGTCGGGCTTTCTTAAACTAGGAACTAGAAANNAGAAATGAATCAGGTGATAACTGACTGAGATTCAATGTTTGAATTTGCTCGGCCTGACTCGCGTTTTCCTGAGCTTCCCTAAAATCCGCTCTCGGTATCATCGCATCAAGATTAACGGTTTTTGCCATACTTTGCGCTCTCTTCAACTGGGGCTAAGTCTTACCCCTCCAAACTACCCATCAACTCCCGCCATTCACCAGCGCTCATCCCGGAAGTCTCCTGCGTTACCTTCTCACCTTTAAGTAGACGGCGCAAGACTTCCATACCCTTACCGGAGAACTGCTCGCCACCTAGACGGTAGTCCTCGAAGGCTCCGTAAGCCGCCGGAACCCAGTCGGCTACGATGTTGCAGATGGCGTCGGCGTAGACGCGGATTTCGTATTGGGCGTGGCTGTCGGCGCGTAGGCGCAGGAAGTGGAAGAGGTTGTGGAGGTCTACTTTCCAGTACCATTGGGTGTAGATATTGCTCGGTAAATTCATGCGGGCGAGTTCGCGGGCTAGGCCGTCTTGGCCCTCGTTCGAGATCATGGATTCGTAGTNNCGGTTGGAGTCGGTTTTGAGGATGTCGAGGACGCGGGCGGCTTCTTCGCCTTGCAGGACTTCGCCGCGGCCCTGGTTGTTGATGACGGACTGCGCGTTGATGTGCTCGGGCGCGGGGATGTAGAATTCGCGGTCGAGGATGGAGTAGCGGGCGGAGTACTCGTTCACGTTGGCGGTGCGGTGGCGGATCCACTGGCGGGCGACGAAAACGGGGAGTTTGACGTGGAGTTTGATCTCGCACATCTCGAACGGGGTGGAGTGCCAGTGGCGCATGAGGTAGCGGATCAGGCCCTCGTCATTGGTGACGGCTTTGGTGCCTTTGCCGTAGGAAACGCGGGCGGCTTGGCAGATGGCGGCGTCGTCGCCCATGTAGTCGATGACGCGGACAAAGCCGTGGTCGAGGACTTCGTGGGCAGTGTAGAGGTGTTTTTCCATGCCGGGGGCGGTGGCGCGCAGGGTTTGGGTGGACTGGGCGCGGGCGGCGTCGATTTCGGCCTGCTGTTCTGGCGTGAT
>MAXR01000429.1:0-2424 GCA_001751155.1 Desulfuromonadales bacterium C00003068
AAAAATCGATACTGTTTTTTTTCATATGGATAATGTAAGCAAGTGCCTCACGAGCCGTCGCATCGGCATGGATCCGCTCTTGTTTGAGCAGCGTATCAAGTTGCATAATCGGCACCTCTTTTTGCATCTGTTGCAAGTGCTGAACACTCCCTTCAAGGAGGGCAATTTCAAGCTTTTGCTTATGCTCAGACACCTCAATTGCTGCATCTTTTAATAACGACTGCGCCGCTTTGTCTTTTACAAGACGCAGCGTGTTTAAATAAGCTCGATAGCAACGCTCTTCCATCGATATCGCCATATCCAGTGCAGTCTCAAAAGTGTAGCAAACTTCTGATTTAGTGGTCATAATACACCTCGCCAAAATAGTTGAACTTCCACGATTGCTTTCTTTGATTTTATCATGGCGCAGTCCACTGTCAACATAGCGTATCAAACATGGAGAACGAACATGACCAACACCCTATCGTCGCCTTCGGTTCTGGTTGCGGCCACCCTGATTCTTTGCTTTGACGTTTTCTGTTGAAGCAGGCTTGCTCGACACCATGCTCGCGGCGGTAAACTCTGCCTCGTAACCAATAGTAAAGCTATGCTTTGATGAGTTGCGTAAACCGAGAAAGTGGCGATTGTTTTTATCAAACGGGCAAACGGGCTGTTGACACGGTTCAAAACCGAATTTTTTATAATATGCGGGCTTACCGAGTACAAACAACGGCTGACTTATAATTTCAGCTTGGCGCAAAGCAAAATTAAGCAGCTCGGTACCAATCCCTTGCTTTTGCAGATCAGGGGCCACAGCCATAGGTGCTAAATGGAGACCGCACAAAAGATTACCATGGAACGCATTTGAAAAAGCGATATAGGCAATCGCTTTATTACGATGAATACACACCCAATCGTGAATCGGTCGCTTATTCTGATGTAATTTTTCCACCAGCGTTGCTTCATAATTGCTACCAGGAAAAGCTTGGCGTAATAGGGCATAAACCTTAGCTTGATTGTCCGCACTGACCTTTTGTATTTTCATATACTATCTACCTAACTATTGTTAATAGAGGCTAAACTGGCCCTCATCATTGGCATTGAATTGTTGCTCGCGCGCTTTACCCTCTGCGTCAGACACGCTAACGATCGCGGGAACTGTCGTCGTACAATCAGCCACCTCAGCAGGACACGGAACTACGGCTGAAGGTTGTGGCTCCTGTTGTCCACGAATTCCATCCACCACAGCCTGCTTGGCCAATTTATCGCACCGTTCATTGAACGGATGGCCAGAATGACCTTTAACCCAATGCCAACTAATGCGATGTACTTTTGACAATGCGTATAACTGTTTCCACAAATCCTGATTAGCCAGAGCAACAGAACCATCAGGTACTTCAGAGCCATTAAGGCGGCCATTACGTATCCAGCCCTCAATCCATTCATTCATTCCGCGTACAAGGTATTGAGAGTCGCTGAACACCTGAACCGTTTGCGGTTTGGTGATTGCCTCAAGACCTCGGATGGCGGCCAATTGCTCCATCCGCTGCGAAGTCGCGTGAGGCTCAAAACCGCTGACATCTTTTTCATGTTCGCCATAACGCAACACCACACCATAACCACCAGGGCCTGAAGCGGTACCAGAACCATCGCTATACAACTCGACCACACCAACGGGCGGCGGGGTAAAAGCAACTTCCAGCTCATCGAACTCCAATTGGCGCAGTAGCGGGATTAACTGTCTAAGGTTGGGCTTTTGGCACCTGAGTTGCTCAAGATCAACGGCTAATTCAACATCGTAACGCACCGTTGCCAATGTTTTAGACAACAGTGCTTGCTGCTCAAATTCAGCCAAATTTTGTCGCCGTTTTTTGCCATCAACAAAACGTTTAAGTCGTAACACCTCTTCAAGTGAACCGAATTGTTGTATCAATTTAGCCGCAATTTTTTCACCAATACCGGGTACTCCAGGAATATTGTCTGAT
This sequence comes from Desulfuromonadales bacterium C00003068, assembly GCA_001751155.1. Classification (GTDB taxonomy): domain Bacteria; phylum Desulfobacterota; class Desulfuromonadia; order Desulfuromonadales; family Desulfuromonadaceae; genus Desulfuromonas. The sequence continues at coordinate 1,965 of MAXR01000429.1, forward strand.
GTGTCACCTGCTAAACCTAATACATCGGCAACTAACGCCGCAGGGACTCCAAACCGATCAACCACGTCGGCCGGGTAAGAGCGTTTATCCTTCATGGTATCGAGCAAACTGATATGTTCATCAACAATTTGCATCAGATCTTTATCACCTGTCACCACGGTAACATCAATCCCCTGAGCAGAAAAACGACGCGCTAACGTTGCAATAACATCATCGGCTTCAAATTCTAGAGCTTCTAAGGCTGGGATGTTAAACGCCTCTACCATCTGTTTAATATAGGGGATCTGATCGACAAGGTCGGCTGGGGTTTCGTCGCGATTGGCTTTATATTCAGCGTAGAGTTGGCGGCGAAACGTCTCTTCGCGGGGTCGATCAAAGACAACGGCAAGATAATCTGGGTTGTTTTCCTGCAATAGACCAAGGAGCATACGCGTAAAGCCAAAGATGGCATTGGTCGGCA
>MAXR01000429.1:2435-2946 GCA_001751155.1 Desulfuromonadales bacterium C00003068
GAACCATCCAATAGATAGAGTTGCGGCGCTACGTTCACATTGGTTCTCGAATTAAAGTGGTGAAAGTAATAGGTCGAATCGCTGTACAGGTTCAAACCAACAGGTTGCTACATTCGCACATTTAGCTCGGAAAAAACAGCGCTATGCTTCATTTATTCAAATCACTATCACATCAATTTCCATAGCTCTGACGGTGATTTGATGATAGCGTAACTGCGACTAGGAAGCAGTCTCCGCCCCAATTTCACACTTACGTAAGAGAGAATATTTTGCACCTATTAGACAAGCTCCACACCCTTGAATATGACGTATTCTGTTACTTAAACGATGGCCCACTCAAGAGTGCTTTACTTGAAAGCTACCTTGATGAAGCAGATGCCCATTGCGATATTATGGAGTTTGATCTCGATGCATCGATATTGATCAAAGACAGCGCGAACGGATCGACAACAACAATAACATTGCGGTTAGAATGTGATGAATTCCTCTATCAAACTAACGTGTGCGCGAC
>MAXR01000429.1:2988-3876 GCA_001751155.1 Desulfuromonadales bacterium C00003068
ATCCGCAAAAAACAGGGCGATAACCTACTCAATATTGGTCAAGCCTCTAAGGCACTCGGTCTGTCGCAACGACAGTTAAAAGTAATCATTCCGTGTAGCGAAATTCGCATTGTTGACAACGATTCCAGCAAGAGCATTGAAGATTATTATTGGGACACTCAGTTGGTTCAACGATTCATCCTTTTGCGCGAGCAGCAGCAACAAGGCTGTCGATACAGCGACGCGGACATCACTTATATTGCCGAGAACTGTTGCGAAGAGGATGTCAAATGGGCGCGTGACACCATCGCTACCTACCTGAAGCAATGTTAGCGCGAATGTCTAAAACCCCTGAGTCAATGTCACAGGTTCGTGCCCATGGAGGTGGTGATACGCTTCCGCAAGCCCACTGAGGTGATGACTATCATAGGTGCCAAGAGACATAAACAATTTACGCAGTTGATCATCATGAAACTCAACAGAGCTTCGTGAGTGGACAACCATCGCTTCGACCTCAATTTCGACGGCTAATTTTACCGCCGCTGCATCGGTAATAGATTGTTGCTTAATGGAACTAAAAATCTTATTGAGATGATTAAGTAAATCATCGAGCAAACCAATCGGAATCGTGGTGCTTAATTTCTCACTTTTCAATGAAATACGACTTGCAAGTTCTAAATCAAGAGCATGGCCCTCTTCATCTTGACTTAACTTTGTCCACATCGAACGCCGTTCTTCATCGTAATTTTTATTTTGAGCAAAATGGGCATAAAGCGACCCAATAAGGCGCTCAATTTCAATACATTTTGAAAAAAAATTACCCGAAATCATTTATTTCCTCCAAAAATCATTATTTATGCAGCCAATAATATCTTACACCGCGAATCCAAGCCCAGGTGTAGAAAAAGC
>MAXR01000430.1 GCA_001751155.1 Desulfuromonadales bacterium C00003068
GCTCAAAGTTCTCTCAAGGTGTGGGTCACGATACGACATTAATGAAAATAACCCAGACTCGCTATTGCTCGTTGCCATACCGCCATATGCTCCCCCTTTTTCGCGAATTTCGCGATGGAGGTAATTGGCTTTTAGCAGCGCGGCCAACACTTTTAGTGGTGCTGTGTCAACATGATTGAATGGCGTGGTGCGGAAAACACGAGTAACGTATGAAACTGGAATCGAAGTGGTCCATCCCAGTTGAATCGCTGTAGGTTCAATTGGAGCAATGGGTTGTGGTGCCACAGTCGTTCTTTGGGGGATCTTGTTGATCAATTGTTGTAGTGCTGATTGACACTCTTTAAATTGTTTCTCTTCTGCGGTGAAGGCTGCAGATAGAGTGCACCGATTGATAATCGTTGCGGCGATTTGTTGCATGAAGGTAACAATTTCATCAAGCTGTCCCGCTTTGAGTTCGGCAACTTGCTTGATCAGTTTAAATTGGCTAAAGCCAGACCATTGCTCTCTTTGCTTGGCGGCCGGAGTCAGCTGTCCAGCTGCGGCACGTACTGCATAGCTGTGACCAGAACCAGGGATGGCATTTTGCCATGAACTTTTAATCTGGCCAATGACGGTTGCGAGTCGATCTTGGTCGGTAAAATCTGCGGCACAGCATAGATCCGCTAAAATCGCACCGAGTTGATCAAAATTACGATTGAGGGCTTTACCACGTAACTGGAATAAGGCTTGGAAGGTATTCAAATCATCGATGTTGTCGAGTATCTCAATGCTCGCACGTATGCCACCTGTCCCAGCTTCAACGCGTTGTGCCATCTCCAAATAGGTGAGTTTATCTGTACCAATTTGGGTAAGTAAGCTGCTGAAAAGTGGCAGATATGGCCGTAGTGATTCTTCAATGTGATCGCACGGAAAAGACAGATTGAGATAGCAGAGACCATTGGTTGGCTGTGGATAGAGTTGTACTGTCTTATCTGCAACTTCAATGGTACGACTGGCAATATCAGGTTCAGTATGGCTTATGTCAGCCATTTCCAATGTGGGTAAGCAGCTCAGGTCTTCAATGCCCTCCTGAGAGTCTTGAAGTTGTTGAGCCTGGGTAATTAATTTTTGTTTGTCGTCTGAACTGAGAGTTTCTTGAATGGCGTTGAGGCGCTCTTTTTCTTGCTCATCCATTTTGGGACCTAATTCAGGGTCGGGACTTAAGCATAGAGTAATTCGATGAGTGTTGTCGAGTAGCCAAGTCTTGATTAAATTCTCAAAAAATGGTCCTTCAGCTAGCTTTTGTCGTAGTTGCTTTAAGTTGTCATCAAGTTGTAACGCTGAAATAGGGTCATTACAATGGAGCCACGGGCCGAGAATGCGGAACATTAAGCTGATGGCATATGGGTAACTATCGCCACCGACTTCACGGTTACTTAGTTCGAGGCGATGAATCGTCGCTTCAATACGTTCAGTTGTGAAGCCCTCATCAACAATTTGTTGTAATGTATCAAGAATCAATTGTTCGATTGCGTCAGTTTTATCACTGTCAGTACCTTGCAGGCCAACGGCAAAACAGGTTGTTCGATAATCGTCATGGAAACCGCAGCCCGGGCTGAGGTTAGTGCCTAAGCCAGAATCGAGTAACGCCTTGTAGAGGGGTGCTGCTGGGTTGCCGAGTAGAAGTTGTGAAAGCAATGTCAGGGCAAGGTTATTGAAGCTGTCTGAGATGTCACTGGTAAGCCAACTCATGTGAACCATCGATTTGCCTGTTAATGGTTCGCCTGCATCAATTGGAAATGTTTCGCTTACCTTAACTGGTGCGGTAAGTCGCATCTCTTGTGGCACCGTACTGTTAACGTCGCGCGCCTCAAAGTGGCTGAGAACTTGTTTCTCAATGATGGTTAAATGGTCGGCTAATGGAAAGTTGCCGTAGCTAAAGAAGCAGGCATTGCTCGGGTGGTAAAATTCGGCATGAAACTCGCGCAGTTGTTGCCACGTCAAATTGGGAATATCTTCTGGTTCGCCACCAGAGTTGTGATGATAACAGGTCGTTGGATAAAGATGACGTGTTGTTCGGCGTGATAGCAAAGAGGCTGGATCGGCCATGGCCCCCTTCATCTCGTTAAAAACCACCCCTTTAAATGTTAACGGTGAACTGGAATCATCAGCTGTTTCAAATTCAAGGCGGTGACCCTCTTGAGTAAAATCACGTTCACGCAGCAATGGGAAAAAAGCAGCGTCGAGGTAGATGCCGAGTAGGTTGTTAAAGTCTTTGTGGTTTTGGCTTGAAAATGGATAGCACGTCCAGTCGCTGGCAGTGAAAGCGTTCATGAAGGTGTTTAAGCTACGCTTTAACATGGTGAAAAATGGGTCACGAACAGGAAAGTTTTTTGAACCACACAAAGCCGTGTGCTCAAGAATATGGGCGACACCTGTTGAGTCGGATGGCGGCGTTTTAAAGGCAACGGCGAATAGGTTATTGCTATCGTCAGCATCAATGTGGACAAAGCGTGCTCCAGTTACATTGTGTTTGATCTGGATAAGTGTCGCATTGATCTCGGGCAGTGCTGTGGTGTCAATGAGGCTAAAAGCTTCAGGGAGAACATGCGTTGACTGGTTGTCGGTCATAGAAATTAATACCTTTATGGGTTGTCCTACTCTTAAGTCGTAGGATATATGATGGCGTCGCAAAAAGTCCGCCCACCTGCGTTGCAGCGTTTGTTCAAGACTTCGACATA
>MAXR01000431.1 GCA_001751155.1 Desulfuromonadales bacterium C00003068
GTCGACGCCCGGCCGGATGCTAAAGATATTAGGTGAAAAGGTCCTCGATCAAGCCGCGGAAATGGCGCGAGAGCACGGGGTTAGCAAGTTAAGCAAACGCATCGAGGACGGTAGTCCAGTAAGCCGGATTCTGGAGATTATCGAGGCCGAGGGAGTCGATCTGGTCGTTTCAGGTGCGCGTGGCCTGTCGGATTTGAAGGCGCTTGTAGTCGGCAGTGTGTCCCATAAACTTACGCACCTTTCGCCGGTGACGTGCATCACAGTCCGTTAGGTAGCAATCGCTGGATCAGAATTCAGTTATTGTCGCTCAGAGGACTCTATTTTTTACAAAGGGTAGGCAGCTAAGTTTACTTGCATAATTTGGGTCAAAGCACATTTGATTCTAATTGTTAGAATATGTCTGATCGACAGCCGAAAGGAGCAAGGATATGTATAAATCAATACTCGTACCTATCGACGTCAGTCATGAAGATGTCGGCATAAGGATTGTTGAAAAAGCCAAAGCTTTGTCCGACAAGGGCGCAAAGATGACATTGCTTCATGTCATGGATGACATCTCGTCTAACATGCACGCCTATATTCCCGAGGGGAAGTTGGAATCCAACCTCATGGAAATCAAACGCGAACTTTCGACGATGGCAAAAAAAATCGGTGTCGACGCCGAGATTGTTGTACGCTTTGGCATAGCGAGATCGGTAATTTTGGAAGAGGCAGAATCTATGGGGGCTGATCTTATTATTCTGGCGTCGCATAAACCGGGGCTGCAAGATTATTTGATTGGTTCAACTGCTTCGCGCATTGTTCGGCACGCCAGGTGCTCGGTATTGATTGATCGCCAAGAAGTTCAGCGTATTATTTTTTAGCGAAATGTAGTGATTCCGACTTAATCTGATAGTTGACTGGTTTTCCGACAGTGACGCCCACCAACGTTCTGACGCTTTTATAATTCATGAGGGTGTTTAGCCGAAACGCCTTGATTAAATAGGGGGTATCAAATGAGTGTACTTGGTTTGAAAGTCTTTGACGAGACGATGCAGCTCACCCATACGTGGCTTAACGTCCTGATGGAAAAAACGGGCTGGGATAACAAACAGCGCGTCTATCGCTTGTTGCGCTCCGTGCTACAGGCCACAAGGGACCATCTCAGCGTCAATGAAGCGGCTGACCTTGGGGCCCAGTTGCCGATGCTGATCCGTGGCATCTATTACGAAGGTTGGAACCCCGCTCGAACGCCAGTGAAAATTCGCTCGCAAGACGAGTTTATTGGTGTGATACAAAAGGACTTCGAGACTGATCCGATGGGCGACGCAGAAGATGCAATCGGTGCTGTCTTCGCATTGCTCTTTGAAAAAGTTTCCAATGACGAGATGGAGAATGTCCGCCAAACCTTCACCAAAGAGATCCGCACACTTTTCCCGTCATAGTGAATGCGTGACCTGATTGGCCACCACCATAGCCCTGCACCCCGAAAGGATCGTATCGTAGGAGAAAAGGCATGTTAGATAATCCATGGTACTTTGGCTCTGAATGCAACGGGGGTTTTGCCGAATACACGACGGTGGCAGCGAGACACGCTTATACTATCAACAGTCCGCTTTCCAGTTCGGAGCTTGCGTCATTCCCTTGTTCGTATTCAACGGCAGAGAATATGCTGACACGGTCAAAAGTCGCGGCGGGTGAGACGGTGCTCATCACTGGCGCCTCGGGCGGCGTTGGCTCTGCTGCGATACAGTTGGCAAAAGCCAGAGGCGCATATGTTGTTGCGATCACCAGCCCAACCAAGTCCAGCACGCTGAGGGATATTGGCGCCGACAAAATTAGTCATAGAGGTGATGACTATGTCGAGAGTCTCGGCATTAACAGCGTGGATGTAGTGATCGACCTTGTTGGCGGTCCGCAATGGCCAGAGTTGCTCGACATTTTACACCCCGGCGGACGCTATGCTGTTTCCGGCGCAATAGGTGGCCCGCTGGTGGAGTTGGACATCAGGACGCTGTATTTGAAGGACTTGAGTTTCTTTGGATGCACCATCCTTGAACCAGAAGTATTTAGAAATCTCGTTTCTTATATTGAGGGTGGGCGCATTACTCCGTTGGTCGCGGAATCATACAGTCTCGACCAGATCGCTGATGCTCAGGCATCATTCGAAAGGAAGAAACACACAGGAAAAATCGTGCTTGAAGTGAATGGCCGTTGATGGCGCAAACCGGAAACTTGGTTGGCCCTTATATCAAAGTGTCCTTTCAGGTCAGTCTGAATACATATCCCAGTGGCGGACGTGCGGCTCTTTCTCGATGAGGAAATCATCGTCAAAATCAAAATAATAGGAAATCCTATAATTTTCACCAGCAAAGCGTT
>MAXR01000432.1 GCA_001751155.1 Desulfuromonadales bacterium C00003068
ACGCAGTGATGCTTGGTGATCAAATTGAGGTCATGTTAGTGCAGTGAACTGTTCTGTGTTGTCAGCCGTTGTAGTAAATTTGATAAAGGGTTTCTGTTCCCAATATCTGATCGACCTCCATCTGTAGCGATAACCGCTCTTGGTTATTCAACCAATGATTCCAGTTTTCAATTGATTTCCACGCACTGATGACAATGCGTTCGTTTGGATTGTCAAAATTGATGAGGGTTTCACCCGAGATATAACCCGATTGGGCATGGGCTAACGAGCGCATTTTGAGGAGAAGGGGGCGGATCTCAGGTTCTTTTTCTTGTGGAACTTGGCGGATAATGATGATCTTTACGGCCATAATAGCTCTCCAGCAAGTTGTGAGTGGTTAGTGTACCTCTTTTTGTGCGACTTCGGTTAAAAAGTGAGTTAAAGGGTTTTGCTTTTATCAAAAAAAACCCGCTTAAAGCGGGTTTTTTTCGTTCGATATTTAGTTTGAAGCTCCAAAGAGAGCGTTACGCTCTTCGATGCACAGTTCGTAGTGATGATGGGTTGACCGAGCATTGGCCAAGTAGATCTTTTTAATCGCCTCATCATCTATTTTTTCAGCCATAGCGCAAAGGTCTCTTTCGAGCTGTGCTTCTTGCTCAATGGCGAGTTCAATTGCTTTACGCTCATCGAAGTCACCCAGCATGGCACTTTGAAGTGCTTTCCACCAAGTCGATTCGGTATCAGGAGCTGAAGCAATAAATGCCTCAAAGTCGGGAATGTCATCCCCTTTGTAGATATTGAAGAACATGTGGGCATGTTGCTTCTCTTCTGTTGCAAGAATTTCAAAAGACCGCTTGGCCTTCTCATCATGCATTTTTTCGGCACCATACTTATAATAATCCATGGCATTTTTTTCAGTTTGCATGGCTTCTTTAATGGCTTTTTGAATATCGATTTTTTCAGTCATGTGCTTCGTTCCCTCCCGCTATAGTTACATATTGATCTGAGGGATTGTATACAGTTTCGTATCGCGATGCAACTGTATTTACAGCAGGTCTTTTAACCAGCCAAAGGCAACAAAGGTTCCAATTGCTGATCCCAGTGAGGAGAAGAAAAAGACCAGCAATACTCGGGTGACTCGGTTGCGCCACCAGCCCCCTGCTGTGGCAATATCATCAGCAACCTGTTCCATGTCTTTTACTGTCGGTGGCGCAACAAAGGCTTGTACTAGCCCAGTGACCATTCCGGCACCAATTGTTGGATTGAGCGAGGTGAGAGGGGCGGCGACAAATGCCGCGATAATCGTCAAGGGATGTCCACAGGCGATGATCGCTCCAATGGCTGACAGGGTACCGTTGGCAATAATCCACGCACTGGCGGCATCGAGAAGCCGACTGCGGTCACCAAAAAAGAAGCCAATAATGAACAGGGCGATGACAACACCAGGAATGAGCCATGGGATCACTTTTGAAATAGTGGGCTTGGGGGGGATGATTCCCATCTCCTCAATTTTTTCTTTCGCCACCGGGTTTTTCAGGCAGCGCTTAATTCCTGGGATATGAGCAGCACCGACCACGGCAAGAATCTTGTTACCTGAAGCCTGCTGAATATGGTGCGACATCCACGCGTCACGTTCATCTACAAGAGTCTCTTTTGCTGCAGGGAGTAGGTCACCCATCTCTTCAAGCATTGACGACAGATTATCGCTTTGGCGTAGGTTTGCTAGCTCCTGCTCGTCTAGCTCTGTTTTCTCAAACATACCAGCAAATAACGTCGCCACCAGATTCAGTTTTTTCCACAATCCTGTTTTTCGCCACGCCCTTAACAGGGTAATGCGAATATTTCGATCAACTAAAGCAACCGCAATGCCGTTATCTTCGGCTGTTTTGGCCGCCGCAGCAAGTTCTTCACCCGGTTTAACGCCTGTTTGTAGTCCCATCCTTTTTTGGAATGAGGCTAAAGCGAGGTTGGCCATTAAAAAGGGCACTTGGCCCGCTTTAACAATTTGAATGATGTTGAGTTTTTCCCAGCGGTTTGGGTCTTTAAGTGCTTGGTAGCGCTGCTCATCAAGTTCAACACACACACAATCAGGTTGGTGTTGTTCAATCGCTCGGGTAACTGTATCGACGGATTCGCGTGAGATATGCGCTGTACCGATAAGGATGATTTCTCGAGTGCCATCTTGAATATGATGAATGTCGGATGATGAACTTTGTGGCGAAAGATCTTCTGAAGCGGGTACTTGCTGTAAAGACATGGTGTGAACCGTTAAAGGTAAGGGGTTAATACTGGAATAGATTACTGGTCTTTGCTGTAATTTATATACGTAAAAAGGCATCGGGAAAAA
>MAXR01000433.1:0-1839 GCA_001751155.1 Desulfuromonadales bacterium C00003068
CGGCATGCCTATTATAAATATTATGCTTTCGTGCAATCGGAAAAACTGCCGGTCGGCTGGGATCGCCAGCAATTGTTGCAGAAACTAGGCGAACGGGGAGTGCCGGTCTTCACCGGTAGCTGTAGCGAAATTTACCTGGAAAAATCATTTCAGCAGGCAGGTCTTTCTCCGCAGAAAAGGCTGCCTGTTGCTCGACAGCTCGGGGACACCAGTCTGATGTTCCTTGTTCATCCAACCATTACCGAAGCAGAAATGGTTGCTGTAAATCGCTGCATAAAGGAGGTTTTTGCGGCCACAAGTTGATTATTGAGTTAACCAGATTGACAACTTCGTGAGTAGTGATATTCCTTATAGTAGGTGTAAGTGCTCAAAATTTAATTGTTTTATTGGTTTTGCACGGAGTGGCAACCTCCAAGTTAAGCTGTTTGGCGACTATCTTGGAAGGTTTCTGTTGTTACCAAATTGGATTGGATAGGGAGCACCATTCTTTCTGGAGATTTATGATGAGAGGTCTTCCTTTGCTGTTGCGCCACAGCATGGTTCGAAAGGCCCTGATCGGGCTGTTTCACCTGTCGGTGGTCATTGTCTCTCTGGTATATGCTTTTTCCCTGCGTTTTGATTTCCATATCCCTCCACAGTACTGGTCGCTGATTATACAGCTGCTGCCAGCCATGCTCTTTATCAAATTGTGTGTCTTCTGGGGTTTGGGTCTGGCGGATGGCTGGTGGCGTTACGTATCAATGCCAGATCTGTTGCAGATTCTGCGAGCCAATCTGCTGGCCTCCGTGGGGGTCGTTGTTTATGTCATGTTCCTTGGCTTAAGCGACGGGTTACCCCGCTCCATTATCCTTCTCGATTTTATTCTATGTTTTTTCCTGATGATAGGGGTGCGAGTTTCGACTCGTATGATCAGAGAGCATTTGGCGCTTAACTCTAGGGGTTATCATTCCAGACCCAAAAGCGTTTTGATCGTAGGCTCTGGAACCGTCGCCCAGTCGATTGTTAGAGAGATTCGGGAAAACCCTAAATTGGAGAAGGCGGTACTTGGTTATATCGATAACGATATGCGGCGTCAGGGAAAAGTTATCTATGGTGTACCTGTAATAGGGACCCTCGATGATCTCGAGAGGATTTGCAAACGCAGCGGCATCGATATGATTATCGTCGCTCACAGTTCGGTGTCTCCCACGGAACTGCGAGAAATTGTGGAGTTCTGCAAACGAAACAAGATCGCCTCCAAAATTTTGCCAGCTATTGGCGATATTATTTCCGGACAGGTTTCTTTGCAGCAGTGTCGTTCTGTTCAATTGGAAGACCTGCTAGGCCGACCATCGATCCGACTCAATGTTGACGAGATCCACGGCTATCTACACGGCAAACGTATCCTAGTTACCGGCGCTGCGGGTAGCATAGGCAGTGAGATCTGTCATCAGGTGGCACGATTCGGACCGGCCCACCTGATATTGTTTGAAAATGCCGAAACCCCACTCTTCAATCTCGAAAACGATCTCCGCGAAAAATTCCCGAAGCTGCAGATCACTGCGAGCTTAAGCGATATCCGCGATGAAAACAGGGTGTCGCATGTTTTCTGGGAACATAAACCGCAAGTCGTATTTCATGCGGCCGCTTACAAACATGTTCCCATGTCTGAGGTGAACCCTCTTCAGGTGGTTAAGAACAATGTCATGGGCAGTAAATATGTGGTGGATGCCAGTGTGGAAGTAGGCGCCGAGCACTTTGTGCAGATTTCTACCGACAAGGCTGTGAATCCGACCAATATCATGGGTGCAACCAAACGGGTCGCCGAAATATATGTGCAGAATCTAGTGCGCAAAGGAC
>MAXR01000433.1:1864-2139 GCA_001751155.1 Desulfuromonadales bacterium C00003068
CTTAAAGGCGGGCCAGTCACAGTGACCCATCCGGAAATTACACGATTTTTCATGACCATACCTGAAGCGGTACAACTTGTGTTGCAGGCTGGTTGCATGGGGGACGGCGGTGAAATTTTCCTGCTTGATATGGGTGAGCCTGTCAAAATTGTTCGTCTGGCCGAGGAATTAATTCGACTTTCCGGGCGTCGTCCCTACGAAGAAATAGAGATTGTCTTTACCGGTCTGCGACCTGGTGAAAAGCTTTATGAAGAGCTACTTATCGCTGGTGAGGG
>MAXR01000434.1:0-176 GCA_001751155.1 Desulfuromonadales bacterium C00003068
GCCGCAACTACGCCAAGTTCGCCAAGATTCCCATGTTTGAGCCTGCGGACAGTCAAGAGGCCCTGACCTTTACCCGACTCGCCTTTGAAGCCAGTGAGCAGTTCGATTCGCCGATAATGCTGCGCACAACTACTCGCATCTCCCATTCCAAATCGGTGGTTACGCTACAGGATCCG
>MAXR01000434.1:277-441 GCA_001751155.1 Desulfuromonadales bacterium C00003068
AAAATTGGTGTGATCACTGCTGGCGTAAGTTATCAGTATGCTCGTGAGGCTTTGCCTGATGCCGATATTCTTAAATTGGGCATGGTATATCCTCTTCCCAAACAGTTAATTCGCGATTTTGCTGCCAATTATGACACCCTGTATGTCATTGAAGAGCTCGACCC
>MAXR01000434.1:507-1774 GCA_001751155.1 Desulfuromonadales bacterium C00003068
CATTTTTCAGCCACAGTGAGACCCTGCCAAATCGGCCGCCAAGCATGTGTCCAGGTTGCCCTCATCGCAGTGTTTTTCATGCCCTTAATCGCCTGAAGGCTTTTGTCACGGGGGATATTGGCTGCTACACTCTCGGCTTTATGGAGCCTCTGGCAGCTATGGATACCTGCATCTGCATGGGTGCCAGTATCGGTAATGCCACGGGTTTGAGCAAACTGCTGTCCAGCGAGGAGCAGCGGCAGGTGGTGGCAGTAATCGGTGATTCGACCTTTCTACATACCGGCATCAACGGTCTAATGGATATGGTCTACAATAGTTCTTCTTCTACCGTGGTTATTCTCGACAACCGTATTACTGCTATGACTGGCCGCCAGGAAAATCCATCCTCCGGCTACACCCTTATGGGTGCCGACAGCTACCGAGTCGACCTGGAGCAACTCTGCAGAGCGGTTGGTGTTCAACACGTAAAGGTTGTTGACCCCTACCAGGTAGCGGCCACCCGCCAAGTCCTCAAGGAAGAAATGGAGCGCCCTGAGGTCTCTGTCGTTATTGCCCGCCGACCTTGCATGCTTGTTAAGCGTGATCCCGTAGCACGTAAGCCTGCCGTAACTGTTGACATCGATCGTTGTACTGGCTGCCGTGCTTGCCTCAAGCTGGGTTGCCCAGCCATTGAATGGCGCACCACCACTGAGGGCAAGGGCGTAGCCCACATCAATAGTCTGTTCTGTGTTGGCTGCGGTCTTTGCAACCAGGTTTGTAATGTCGACGCTATTGGAGATATCAATGAGTAATAAAGTGACTAATATTCTCATTTCCGGTGTAGGTGGCCAGGGCATTTTGCTGGCCAGTGAGATTCTTTCAGAAGTACTGATGCTGGCCGGTTTCGACGTCAAGAAAAATGAAATTCACGGCATGTCTCAACGTGGGGGCAGTGTTGTTTCCCATATTCGCTACGGGAAGAAAGTATATTCATCCATTATTCCCGAAGGGCAGGCTGATGTGCTGCTAGGATTCGAATTGCTTGAGACCTATCGTTACCTGCCGCTGGTTCGGAAGGGTGGCAGCGTTCTGGCCAACAACCTGCAGGTCTTCCCTGCGCCGGTAACCCTTGGCAAGGAGAGTTACCCTACAGATATCCCTGCAAAAATAGCCGCAGCTTTTCCTGGTTCTATCCTTGTTGATGGTTTGCAATTGGCCACCGATGCAGGCAATCAGAGAACCGTGAACATCGTATTGCTTGGAGCTTTATCGAAGAACATCTCTGTTG
>MAXR01000434.1:1779-2055 GCA_001751155.1 Desulfuromonadales bacterium C00003068
GTTGACGACAGCTACTGGCAGCAGACTTTACGAAAAATGGTCCCAGCAAAATATTTGGAAGAAAACCTAAAGGCCTTCAGCTTAGGCCGCAATCTGTGACCTTGGTCAAATTGTTCGGTACTGGCTATNNTTCGTCTGGTCATAACCGAGTGCAATAGGATACAGCCATGATCTGGAATGATGAATTTGAAACACTGCCTCGCGAGGCTTTGGCCGCGCTGCAGTTAAAACGTTTGCAACATACCCTGGAAAGGGTCTATGCCCGGGTTCCCTTTT
>MAXR01000435.1 GCA_001751155.1 Desulfuromonadales bacterium C00003068
TGCGTATCGTCGTATTCGCAATACCGCCCGTTATATCCTAAGCAATATTCATGACTTTGATCCTACTACCGATATGGTTGCCGATGGTGATTTGTTAGAGCTTGATCGTTGGGCGTTATCACGCTTAGAGTCTCTTGTTGGCCGTGTTGAGAATGCTTATAACGATTATGAGTTCCACGTGCTTTATCATGCTGTACACAACTTTTGTGGCGTTGAGCTAAGTTCGATCTACCTCGATATTATCAAGGATCGTATTTATACCTCAGCGACAACAAGTTTAGAGCGTCGCAGCGCGCAAACGGCTATGTATCGCATCCTTGATGCGTTGACACGTTTGATTGCTCCCGTTCTATCATTTACCGCTGAAGAGATTTGGGACAAGATGCCGGGCGAGCGCGAAAGTAGTGTTCATCTTGCTATGCTGCCACAATTTGAAACCAGTCTGCTTGATGTCCAACTCGATGATGTGTATCAGCAACTGTGGACTGTACGTTCCGATGTGTCAAAAGCGTTAGAACTGGCTCGTGATGCGAAATTGGTTGGTAACTCTCTCGAAGCGAAAATTACCCTGGCCGTGTCAGGTGTTGAGTGTCGCGAACTGCTGGAAAAGTATGCCGATCAACTGGCAACGCTATTTATTGTTTCTCAGGTAGAGCTTGTCGATAGTGTTGAAGCTGGCTTCACTTCCGAAAAAGTGGTTGGCCTTGTCGTTAGCGTTACCGCTGCTGCAGGCGATAAGTGTGATCGCTGCTGGAATTATTCTACCGAAATTGGCGAGAATGCCAGTCATCCTACGGCATGCCCACGTTGCATCGCTGTGTTAGAGCAGGGTTGCTAGAATGGTGCACCGTTACCGCTTGCTGCTGATCGTCGTGGCCATTGTGTTGCCCCTCGATCAGCTAACAAAAATCTATATTGATTCGACCATGGTGTTGCATCAAAGCCGAACAGTGATTGAGCATTTTTTCAATATTTGCTATGTCCTCAACACCGGTGCAGCTTTTGGTATGCTTGCTAATAGCCCGTTTCGAGTGCCGCTGCTAGCCGGGGTGGCATTGTTTGCTTTAGCTGTTATCCTGTGGTTATTTAAACGCCTAACCGTTGCACAACAACTGCAACGGTTAGGGCTTGCTCTGGTGTTTTCTGGTGCGATGGGCAACTTGATCGACCGTTTGCGCCTCGGGGCGGTGATCGATTTTATCGATGTTCATTGGTATCAAAACCACTGGCCCGCCTTTAATATTGCTGATTCGGCGATTACTATTGGTGTTGCTCTGTTGTTGATTGACTTGTGGCGCGAAGAGAAACGCCGCTCAAAATAACCACCCAAGAAAAAGGAACTGATATGAAGCGGACGATGGTTTTCGTTATGTTGGGACTGGTGCTGTTGATGGCTGGATGCGAATGCATGGGCGGCTTAGGTCGTGATATTCAAAACAGTGGGAAGTGGATTGAAGATACCGCTGATGGGATGAGAAAATAGGCCAGAAGCTAGTCTTGTGCTGTTTCTGAACCATCATTTGCAATCAAGTTGTAGCTATGTTAGTGTCTTTTTATTCATGGCGGCGTTCAATCTGGACGGTCCGACCATAGACCCGCTCGTGAGGTGGACTGATCATACTCAGGTATGATCGGGACGAACCCTCTCTCTCTTAGGGCAGCACTGGCTTGGAATGTTTCCTTTCAAGTACGGGTGCGGGTGGCCCTGACCCTAAATCATAAACAAATCTATTAAATCTCCAGCGCACTGCTGGTTGTCTGCGTTTCTGTGCGATCTACGTCTGTCACTTTCTGGTATCTCTTAGTTTTATTTTATCGACTCACGTCTATTCGCGTACTTTGTCTGCGTTCTGTCATCTCTGTGGTGTGTCTGGTCTGAAGCAATCGTTTTCTTCATTGGTGTTGAATTCGCTTGTCTCAGCCTACTTTCTAACCTGCAAAGGAGACACCATGGTAGCCGAGTGGCAAGGCCAACTCAAAGAATTTGTTAATACCATCGATCGCCTCGAACAGTATGTCAATTTAACCGATGAGGAGCGCAAGGTTCTCACCACCAACACCACCACTTGGGGAACAACGCCCTATTTTGCCTCGTTGATGGATCGCGATGATCCTAACTGTCCGATTCGCAAGCAGGTGATCCCATCCCGCCATGAGCAGGAAAATGTCTTTGGTATGGACAACTATCTGGTTTGGAAGGAGAATCGTGCTACGGATGAGGTGCGGCCAGACAGTATTGCCCGTCAATATAAGGACCGTGTTGCTTTCACCGTCACCCAAACGTGTGGTATTTACTGTCGCCATTGTTTCCGTAAGGAGTTAGTGGTCGATGGTGATCTGACGTTGGACTTCAATGTTGATGAGGGGCTCGATTGGATCGCAGCTCACCCCGAGGTGCGCGATGTCTTGATCACTGGCGGTGACCCGTTGTTGTTGCCTGATGACCAGATCGCTTACTTGCTCGACCGTCTGCGCGCGATCCCCCATTTGGAAATGATTCGCATCGGTTCACGTTTGCCGATCGTGTTGCCGAGCCGCATCACTGAGAATTTGCAGAAGATTCTTGGCCAGTATCACAAGGTGCCGATCTGGATCAATACTCAGTGTAATCATCCCAAGGAATTAACGGAAGATACGGCGCGCGCTGTTTTTGACTTGATGCGTTGTGGGGTTAACGTTGGAAATCAGGCGGTGCTGCTGAAGGGGATTAACGATGATGTTGAGACCTTCCGCGCTTTGCATCAGAAGCTTTTGACGGTTCGGATTCGTCCTTACTATGTCTTCTATTGTGAAGCCGCTCCCGGTATTGATCATTTCCGCACTTCGGTGGAAAAAGGCGCCGAGCTGATCCGCGATGCATTGCGTGGCCATACGACTGGTCTGGCGCAGCCGATGTATGTCGTGGCAACCAATATCGGTAAGATCCCGCTGATGCCAAATTACACTATTGAGGGAAAAACCGATCAAGAATATACCTTGAAAAATCACCTCGGTGACACGACCACCATCCCCAATATCCCAGAATAATAAGTCTTTTATCTTTGCCTTTAACTGTCGGTACCGTGGTGCTAACGGTACTGACAGTTAAAGGGGTAATTTATAGTCTTGTCAATTTAGAGCGGATGACCGTGCAGGCATTCGCTGGCCTGTAGGACCTCGTCACTGTTACCGAGGAGCATTAAGGTGTCACCCTGTTCGATTCGGAATGATCCTGATGGGTTATAGATGGTGCGCTCTTTACGGATCACCCCGACAACGGTAACTCCTGCCTGATTTCTCAGGTCGATTTCGGCCAGCGAAGCATTCAGGTAGGGGGAATCGTCAGGGAGGGCCTGATATTCAAGTCGCCCGCTATCGAGTACCGAGAGGCCGTGAGTGGGAGCATTGGCTGCGACCATCGAATTATAATGCTGTTGGCGCAATTGTGAAATGGCGTGAAGGATACGCCCCTCGTTCATGTTGAAGCGGCGCATCAGATTGTTGCCCAATTGTAGGCTCGCTTCAAATTCGTCGGGGATGACCACATCGGCACCTAGGTTATGCAAGTGTTCAAGTTCGGCAACATAGCGGGTGCGTACGAGGATCGTCAGGTTCGGGTTCAGCTGTCGGGCAACGCCAATCGTTCGTGCGGCAGCGGCAGGATCATTGATCGATAATACCAACGCCTTAGCTCGTTCAATGCCCACCTCAAGAAGTAGGTCACGCGAGGTTGCATCACCGTAAATAATAAAATCACCATCCCGTTTTCCACGCTGTACATTGGTGGCATTGAGTTCAATGTATAGGTGAGGAATGTTAAATTGCTTAAGTATCCAGCCGATATTGCGCCCCGAAAGTCCATAGCCAGCAATCAATACGTGGCCAGTAAGATTGCCAGTTTTTTCCTGTATTTCTGGGTGAATCTCTTTAGGTGGGGTACCCAAAAGCGCTGCAATGGCTGCGGCCCATTGTTCCGCTTGGCCAGCAACAAGGGGGGTGGCGATCATGGTAAGGGCAATGACCGCGAGGGTGATTTGGTAGGTTGTATCTGAGATTAGTGCTAAATCTGTTGCCCCCTTAAGGAAGACGAATGAAAACTCACC
>MAXR01000436.1:0-306 GCA_001751155.1 Desulfuromonadales bacterium C00003068
GAATCGGTGACGCTGCTGGCATGCAAGCGGGTGAAGAAATCGGGTAACCGATAGATACCGAATCCACCCGTAATTCCCAAGAAGCACCCTACCGTCAAACACAGCGCTGTTATGAAGTCGATTGTCGCGGTCATCATCCCTCCATGGTGTCGGTTGGCGTGGACCCCTGTTGCTCGAAATAACGGAGTACGGCGATGGTACTTAAAAAATTGACTAAGGCGTAAACCAGGGCAATGTCGAGAAAATCAGGCCGATTGGTTAAGAAGCCGATAACGGCGATAAGCAAAACCGTTTTAGTGCCAAACA
>MAXR01000436.1:377-1942 GCA_001751155.1 Desulfuromonadales bacterium C00003068
CGATAATAGACGATCAAAGGCCGTGGGCCCGAGGATTGCCCGGATCAGTGCCAATCCCATCACCACAAGGATGGCCAGTGAAGTTGCCGCATACATAATGATTAAACCTCCAATTGAGAAACGCGACGATCCATTTCACCGCTCAACAAATCCTGTGCGGCACTCCAAGTTAGGGCATGAACTNNGAACTTCTAATTTATTGCCTTCGACATTGATGCACACAGTTCCAGGGGTGACGGTAATAGAGTTGGCGTATAGCATGATCCCTAGTGGGGTTTTTTGGCTGGCATCAACGCAAATCACTGTTGGGCTGATGTTGAGACGCGGCGACCAGATGCGCCGGCACACCGCAATATTGGCCAAGACGACCTCTTTTGTCAGCCATAGCCAGTAGAATAAGATACTGGATGTGAGGTGGATGGGTTGTGCTTCGTCGTCAACAACATCCATTCGTAGGGCGATATAAACGGTGATGAGGATAGAAAAAAAACCGCAGGAGAGAACGAACGGGGTGTAGTGCCCCGAAAGGAGAAGCCAAAAGGCGACGAGTGTCATCGTGAGGTAAAACGTATGTTTCATGATCCCTCCATTATCTTTAGACGATAATATAACACTGTGTTATTTAAATATTAACCATTATTTTTGTTGGCCGTGTAAATACTCACCTGTGCCGCTTTATTTGCTCATGACAGCGATAGCTTGGCAGCGGATGTTCCGTACTTAACGAGTGCATCGCTCGAAAAGGGATGTTTTACCCGACCTGAGGAGCTGGATTGCACTGTAACTATTGGTGCTAACGTTTAATTTGTTTAAACTTCATTATACTTCTCTGTTAACTTGACATGAATGAAGAATGAATGATAAGTACTGGTTAACCATGCTTTGTGTTTATCTCAATGTCGTTCTTATTCTTTTTAGGTGTTCTTGTGGCAACTGTGGCTGTTTTTATTGCATTGTTCGTTTTAATCGCCGGGTTGATGATTGCGATCTACTTTGTTCGCAGGTCATACGAGAAGCGTTTAAGACCACCTGCGCCCCGACATGTTTTGGTGCCAGCCAACGAGCAGTTATTTATGCAGCAGCTTGGCGATCACTTCAATGACCGTTGTTGGTTGTTTTGGAATGTAACGCTACATGATCTACTGCGCATCGGCACAGGAACATCTTGGCACGAATACGAAAAACACAATATGCTGTTGGAGCGCCGTTTTAGTTGTGTTATTTGTCGGCGGGATGATTTTTCCATTCAGGGAATTATTGATTTTGTGCCAGATAACCGCAGTGCTTTTGATGCTCCCGATCATATCGTGCCAGGGCTGTTGTTAAATGTCATCACCGTTACCGAAAAAGAGGTGGATGATAGAGCCCTTGAATCTCTGCTGTTAGCAGGGTTTCCCCACCTTGAGGCGTTGTTTTCTGAACCAATTCCTAGTTTAGCAAACTGTCGGATTTCACATGGACCTACTGCGAAATAGCCTGACTTGGCCTATGTCTCCGATAATTTTCGACAAATAGGCCAGCTATTCGCTCTCAAATTCTCGAAAATCTGGTCTCAAGCAGTCTAT
>MAXR01000436.1:1958-2147 GCA_001751155.1 Desulfuromonadales bacterium C00003068
TGACTTGAGTTCGTCCTTGATTCGACCTTTGCCGCAGGTGTAAAGTAGTTCGGTTTTGCACCTATGCTGAATTTCATGTGATAAAGCGCCGAGGCGAAAGGATGATAAGTCATGGCTACTGCGATGATTCCAAAAATAAAATCACTGTTGGAGATGATTAAATTCTCCCATACCATTTTCGCTTTCCCC
>MAXR01000437.1:0-2638 GCA_001751155.1 Desulfuromonadales bacterium C00003068
AGGTGCGCTTTTCCATTGTTGTCAATCTCGACAATCCGGCCATCCTCTTTACGTTCAACGATAAGGTTTGCCGGCAAAGTGTCATTACCCGCAGATATGGAGTGTGTATCCATCGGCCACCATTTGGCCATATCATAGGTGAATACTTCGAATGCTATCACTGGCGCACAGTCCAGTGTAATTCTCTTTTGGAGTACCGACATGGCACCCTCCATACTTGTTACTATTCAAACGTTTACGCAGGTATAATGGCACACAATTCCGAAAGTTGGAAGTATTCAAATTTGTTCAGTACTTCCATTTGAAAGTACACGCAGACAAAATGTAAAATTGCCGCCCTGATTGTCAAAAAAACTAGGAGGTTTTGACCACCTTGCGTAAACGTAGAATTAGTCTGACCAATACTTAAACCCACGTAGTTCAAGCCTTCGCCTGCGGACGCCGACTGTGTGGTAAGTATTAAGCCCACGGCAACTGCTGACCGAAATTTACGCGTTATACAGCTCAACATTTTGTGACAATATTTAAGTTTATTGTAGCTTTGCATAACATCAAATGTAAGCATCTAACTACTTATTATTTAAGCATTTTCCCATTTGAACGCTTCAATTGCTCGGATGTTAGTCCATTCCTGACAACATAAATCACCAGGGATGACTTTTTAGCTGTGTGTGTATTGGGGTTGCAGACCCCTTGCGCGATAATTAAACCTTTTAACAAGGATTATCCGATATTCCTCGGACCTAGTTAAAAAAGGTGAGTACATGAGAGACCCAATCGACACATATATGAACACGNNTATATGAACACGCTTGTACCAATGGTTGTTGAACAAACTGCGCGCGGCGAACGTTCTTACGACATTTTCTCGCGCCTTTTGAAAGAACGGATTATTTTTGTATCCGGTCCGGTTCATGATGGCATGTCGACGCTTTTGGTGGCGCAGTTGTTATTTCTTGAGGCGGAAAATCCGAAGAAAGAAATCTCGATGTACATCAACTCGCCCGGCGGCGTGGTTTCCAGTGGTTTGGCGATTTACGACACTATGCAGTACATCCGCCCGAAGGTTGCGACGACTGTGATCGGGCAGGCGGCTTCGATGGGGTCGTTGCTGTTGGCATCCGGCGCAAAAGGCATGCGGTTCAGCTTGCCAAATTCGCGCGTGATGGTGCACCAGCCGTCCGGCGGATTTCAGGGGCAGGCGTCGGATATCGCGTTGCATGCCAAAGAAATTCTGGAACTTAAAGACCGTCTTAACGGTATCTACGTTAAACATTGCGGTCAAGATCTGGAGGTCGTCGAAAAAGCGCTGGACCGTGATAATTTCATGACTGCAGAGCAGGCGAAAGATTGGGGGCTGGTTGATGAAATCGTAACCCGACACGTTGAGGATGATACGTCTGACACGTAAACCATATGGATTGTGATCCGTTTCGGCTTGAATTGCCGGAGGGGGTCATGTCCAATAGAGTAATCAAGGGGAAGCGACTCGGCGCGATTGCGTCCTTGTCAGGAGAGATGTGATGACGAAATCTGACGATAAAGACTCCAAGAACACGCTCTATTGCTCGTTCTGCGGCAAGAGCCAGCACGAGGTCCGCAAGCTAATTGCGGGCCCAACCGTGTTTATCTGTGATGAATGCGTCGAGCTGTGCATGGACATAATCCGCGAGGAAACCAAGAGTAATTTGGTGAAATCGGCTGACGGTGTGCCGACCCCGAAAGATATCTGCAAAATTCTGGACGATTATGTGATCGGACAGGCTGTTGCCAAAAAGGTACTGTCTGTGGCGGTTCACAACCACTACAAACGCCTTGAGCATGCTTCCGAGAATGCCGATGTGGAGTTGGCTAAGTCCAACATCATGCTGGTTGGCCCTACTGGTTGCGGTAAAACGTTGCTTGCGCAGACTTTGGCGCGGGTGCTGGATGTACCGTTCACAATGGCCGATGCTACGACCCTGACCGAGGCTGGTTATGTTGGCGAAGACGTTGAGAACATCATTCTGAAGTTGCTGCAATCCGCCGAGTATAACGTGGAACGTGCGCAACGCGGCATCGTTTATATCGACGAGATCGACAAGATTTCCCGCAAGTCTGATAACCCTTCAATCACCCGCGATGTGTCGGGCGAGGGCGTACAGCAAGCCTTGCTGAAGATTATGGAAGGCACGATTGCTTCTGTGCCACCGCAAGGTGGGCGCAAGCATCCACAGCAGGAATTCCTGCAGGTGGATACATCCAACATTCTGTTTATTTGTGGTGGCGCGTTTGCGGGCCTCGACAAGATTATCTCGCAGCGCTTCAAAGGCACGGCCATGGGCTTTGGTGCCGATGTGCAGGATACTGAGGACAAACCCGTTGGCGAGGTTTTGCAACAACTGGAACCTGAAGATCTGTTGAAATTCGGCTTGATTCCGGAATTCGTCGGTCGTTTGCCTGTGATTGCGGCGCTGACCGATCTGGATGAAGACGCACTGGTTACAATTCTGACCGAACCTAAGAATGCATTGGTGAAACAGTACCAACGCCTGTTCGAGATGGAAGATGTGCAGCTGACCTTCACCGAAGACGCACTAACGGCTATTGCTGCGCGCGCGATCGAGCGGAAGACAGGGGCGCGTGGTTTGCGTTCGAT
>MAXR01000437.1:2726-3014 GCA_001751155.1 Desulfuromonadales bacterium C00003068
CGTCTGCCTCCTGAATTGGCTAGACCTGCCCTAAGAAATTAGGGCATAAGCTTGGTAAACATTGATGCTGGAGTCGTTATGAAATTTATCTTGCGTGTACTGACTTGGTGGAACGGGCAATCGTTCGGAACCCAGATTTTCACATGGCGTAACGGTGTGCTTGTTGGCGAAGATGATCTTGGCAACAAATATTACACCAACAAAGACCAGAGCAAGCGTTGGGTGATTTATGATGGTCCCATTGAGGGTTCGCGCATTTCGCCCGATTGGCATGGCTGGCTGCATCAT
>MAXR01000438.1:0-500 GCA_001751155.1 Desulfuromonadales bacterium C00003068
CGCCACGATTGTGGCCGTTAAGAATAGAACCGTCACTTCGCCCAGCGTATCAAGCCCACGGAATGTGACGATGATGGCGGTTACGATGTTCGCCGCGCCGACTTCCGACGCGGTGTTCTCTGCATAGTAGGTGGCCGTGGTATTCAGCATTGTGTCAGGTTGGAACCCCTGCACAAGGCCGACAAACATGGTTCCCAATCCCAACAGCAGTAGGAGTGCAATGAATCGCTTAATCATCTTCACCACCCCTTACGCGCCCAAGGACGAAAAAGAAAAGGAAGGTTGTCAGGCCACTGCCGATAGCGGCTTCGGTCATGGCGACATCCGGCGCAGCGAGCAGCAAGAACATGACAGAGGCAAACAGGCTCACCGCCCCTGCAGCAAGGATAGCAATTGCAGTACTGCGACTTGGCCAGATAGCCATCACAGCTGTTACAATCATTGCTGCGGAAAGCAGCAGGCTCATACCGAATGTTACGGTCATTGCTCACCTTCCTGCA
>MAXR01000438.1:527-2078 GCA_001751155.1 Desulfuromonadales bacterium C00003068
GCACGTGAATACGCTTGGCCGCGCGTGCCAAAACCTGCGAGGATAATGGATTGGTAAACAGCAGGAATACCGCAATCAGCAGTAATTTCAGCCCCATTTCCGGCTGCAGGCAGCCCGCACCGATCAATATCAGGATAGTACCCAGAGTCGTCGTTTTAGTACCGACCTGAATGCGGGTGAAACTATCCGGCATTCGATTAAGTCCCAGACCGCCGAGCAACAAAAATGCCGCGCCGCCAACAAGAGCAAGTCCGNNAGCAAGTCCGCCGACAATATCCAGAACGCCAGTCATCGCGACCCACCTTCTAGATATCGTGCGACTACGATCACGCCAAGAAACGACAGCAATGCATATACGAGCGCTACATCAAGATAAATCGCTTTATCTTCCAATACTGCAATCAAAACGATCCCGGTGACCGAGATAATCGTCAGCACATCAAAAGCGATCACCCGATCAACGGCGACAGGTCCAATAATGAAACGCACCAAAGCCAGAAGGAATGCTACGCCTGTCAAAGCTGTAGCAATGTAAATTAGTAGATCAGCCATACATGACCTCCAGATAACGCTCAAACCCGGACACTATTTGTTCTGTTGCACCATCAATGTCGGATGCATCCATCGTGATCCAGTGCACATATAACCAGTCGTCCTTCATCTCCACAGTCAGCGTACCGGGAGTCAGCGTAATGGTATTGGCAAGTGCCAGCCGACCCATACGGCTTTTCAGGCGTGTTCGTACTTTAACAAAGCCGGGATTTATCGGCAGGCTCGGGGNNGATGAGAAATGAAAATCAGACAGAAACGTCATTCCACTGCGTGAAAACAAAGCTATCAACAGAGAAATCACCGCGCCAACCGCAAGAGAATCTGGCGCGAGGGAACCATTCAGTAATATCCAAATAAGTAACAGAACAACAAACACTTCAAGCTGTTGGCGAATTCTGCCATGCGTTCGTGTATTCATTTCGCCAACCCAAAAATAAATCTAAATGTCTAAATACTGCGTCCGTCGTTATCATTTAACAACTGAAGGACCCAGATTGTGAGTGTTTAGACACTGACTACAAGTCGTATTCCTTGATTTCGATCATTATGGCTAAATAAAATTGAAATATTGGAATGCTTCGTGTCATTGGCGCTATCCGGTAAATGTAAACTAGCCCCAGTTTACCGCGAAACACTCAGACCCGCTCGGAACAAAGCATCTGTAGGTTTAATCTGACACAGCCAATTTTGGGGGGTGTTATATCTTTATCAGGAAATTCTGTTCTTTGCTTTTTACTTGATAGAAATATGTAATCAGCCCCTCGCAATCAAAAGAAAAGCTGCATAATGTAAAGAAAATGTTCGCTGATATAGGTGAGCGGATCCAATAGACAACGAAGGAAAAATTATGCGTGATGCAGTCATAGTCTCCACAGCACGAACACCAATTGGCAAAGCCTATCGTGGTGCATTCAATGACACTCAGGCCCAGGCGCTGGGTGCGCACGCAATTTCCAATGCCCTTTCCCGTGCCGGGCTTAAAGGCAACGAGGTCGAGGA
>MAXR01000438.1:2133-2271 GCA_001751155.1 Desulfuromonadales bacterium C00003068
TAGCGTTCCAGGGGTCTCGATGGATCGTCAATGTGCTAGTGGTATGGTGGCGATTGCTACGGCCGCGAAACAGGTCATCACTGACGGGATGGATATTGTCATCGGGGGTGGGCTGGAGAGTGTCTCGCTGGTGCAGAA
>MAXR01000439.1 GCA_001751155.1 Desulfuromonadales bacterium C00003068
ATCGGTAAACAATGGAATACGAACTTTAGCAAATTGGCCTGGGGTGATGAAAAAATCACTGTTTTCGAACCGGCCACGCACTTGAATGGTTCCTGTTTCGCGGTCAACCGTCGGATCTTGATAATCAACAAAACCGATATAGGGATAATCCTTCTGCCCTTCAAGACTCAACTGCACTTCAACCATCTCGACATTGCCTTGATCACTATGTTTTTGGCGCGTGGGGTGATTTTTTTTGTATTGCATAAATGCCGCTTCATCAATATTGAAATAGACATAGATGGGATCAAATGCCACCAACGTCGCTAGCTGAGTTGTACTGCCAGCGGCACCAACAAGATTGCCAACATCTACGAGATTTCGACTCATTTTACCGGCAATGGGCGCCTTAATGCGGGTGTAGGAAAGATCGAGTTTGGCATTGTCAATCTCTGCGTGTGCCCCTTTTACAGCGGATGTCGCTTTGACGAAATCAGCTTTAGCTTGCAAGAGAACCATTTCACTGACAGCTTCTGTTGCAAAAGCCTGCTGATGTCGCTTATATGCCGCATCAGCCAAATCACGTTCTGCTTGCAAAACTGACAGATTCGATTGCGCTTGCTCCAACCGTGCCTGAAATTGTCGTGGATCGAGGGTAAACAGAGTCGCACCTTTTTCGACCAAACTGCCGGCCTTATATCCAATACTGGTAAGCTCACCATCTACCCGTGCCATCAGATCAATTTGAACTGTTGGTGCAGTAAATCCAGTAAAGTAGATATACCGTGTCACCTCTTTCACCATAGGCGCTGCCACCGTAACCGTTGGCGGTTTTGGTGCGACAATCTCCTCTTTAGCCTGACACGAAGTTAGAAGCAAAACAAAAATGAGTGCAAATACGATTCGACAGCTTTGACGCATTGAATTCTCCGAATTGAACGAGCACCCCAGCCATGCAAACTCACAAAGTGCACATTGCCAGAACACTAGTTTTTAATAAAATGTTCCCGTAGTCACCGTTCAAACAACCAACGATCAGTTGACTAAATCACGGCTATTTTCCCAGCCACCCGCTAATGCGCGGTACAGGTCCACAAGATAAATAGAGGTATTACCTCGGCCTGCTTCGTAGTTGTTTTCCATCTCAAGAAGGGTACGTTGTGCATCTAACACAACTTGAAAATCGATTAAGCCTGAACGGTACAGATCTTGAGATTTGTCCATCACCAATTGTGCTGCAATTTGAGCATTGTTGAGAGAACGTAACTGAATTTGTTGCTCGTGGTAGGCAACCAAGGCATTTTCAATCTCTTCGACCGCAAGCAAGACAGTCATCTCATAATGATAAAGAGCCTGTTTAGCCCGCTCATCCTCAACGATAATCTGCTGACGAAGATCATTACGATTAAACAGATTCATTTTGACGGAAGGGCCAATAGAAAACTGGCTCGATCCGCTACTAAAAAGATCGCCAATACTTAGAGCACCTGTCCCAAGAGAGCCAAACAATGAAAGTGTCGGGTACAGCTCAGCTGTTGCAACACCAACACGGGCTGTTTGTGCGATCAACAGACGTTCTGCTTGCCGTACATCAGGTCGTAAGCGTAACCGATCAGCGGGAATGTCAATGGCAACATCTTCAGGCGGCAATGGAACATCGGCCAAAGGGGTAAGAAGGTCGTTCACGTAGCCTGTCGGTTGGCCAAGCAAAAAACTCAACCTATTGATATTATTTGACAGCTCAGTTCTCAGCGACGGCAAATAGGTTTGAGTCGTTGAATACACCTGCATAGATTGATTCTCTTCGAGACCTGAACTAATCCCTGCGGCGCGACGGTCTTGAACCATTTTTAAGATAATTTTCTGACTATCGATATTTTTTACCGTTATCGCAACCTGTGATTGCAAGGTGCGAATCATAAAGTAACGCCGTGCGACATCGGCACATACGGAGATGAGGAGATCATTCAATTGTTCTTCAGTTGCTTGATATTCAGCTTCTGAGGCTTCGATGCTACGACGTATTTTTCCCCATAGATCAATTTCCCACGAGGCATCTACGCCAACGGCATATTGTGTAAAGCTACTACGGTCACCACCTGTTCCAGCATCACTTTGACGACTACGCGCCACTGAGGCCGCGCCATCAATGGTGGGTAATAACCGCGATCGTGTTACACCATATTGCGCCCGCGACTCATAAATACTTGATAGAGCAACTTTGATATCAATATTGTTTGAAATTGCTTCGTTAATCAATAAATTCAATGTTGGGTCGTTAAATATCCGCCACCAGTATTGAATGTCGGTCTGCTGAGGCACCAAGCCGGCAAACTCACCATCAGCAACACTTAACTGTACCTCTTGTGCAAAAGCTGGTTGTTTATAGTTCGGCCCAACCTTCGCACAACTAGCTAACAATACAGCGCACAAAAAAAGTGCAACACAATTCAGAAAACGGTACCGACTCGCTTGATGACGTAGCATTATTTCAACCTTGAATATCCAGTAAATAAGCAAAAAAGCACCCTGTAATTCACAGGGTGCTTCACTTGTGGTTCAGAACGTCTAATCAGATGAGTCCATCTTTTTTCATCGCAGCACTGATAACCTTTATATTATCCTCAATAATGGTTCGTACTGAAGTTGGGTTATAACTCCGGGTATCACCGGCCCACAACATCTCTTCAGTTTCGGTACGAAACACCGTTGTATTAAGCTTTACCGTCGTGTTTTTAATTGTATAACCAGGATGGTAGATCATCTCGTAACTGCGGCCATAATAACCGTACATACCGTATGCACCGCCACGTTGAGGGATATAAACGGGTGGAGCGGCAACATATTGCTCATTTTTTTC
>MAXR01000440.1 GCA_001751155.1 Desulfuromonadales bacterium C00003068
TTCCTTACTAGCAATGTCCGCCTTCAATGACTTTAGATTGCTCGCGTGTTGCTCCTCTCGTGCCCTCAAACGGGTTAATTGCTTCCGAAGCCCCTTCAGGTCCTGTTGCAGAGCGCCGGTCTCCTTCTGCCCCCTTTCCAGGCTTGCTGAGAGCTTATCTATCCGCTGTCGGATTTCTTTCAATTCCTGACGATTGTCGTCCAGGTCCTTCGCGCAGAGGAGGTCAACATTGCCTAGAATTATGAGCAATACAAAAAACAAACAAGATGGTATTTGATAAAAGGACATCAATAGCCCTTTCTAGATACGAACGAATTTGCGCAAAGACAGAATACTACCGATGATCCCAAGCAGAATTCCAGTGGCAATTAACAATAATTGTTGTTGCCACGCAAGAAAGACAATTTGCCCGCCATCGGACACCAACAACAGGGATTCCAAGCCACGCTGCAGAAAGATTTGAAACAGGGCAAAGGAACCGCAGAGCGCAATAAGCGAACCCATGGCACCGTGGAAAGCACCCTCGAGCAAAAAGGGTGTTTTGATATACAAGGATGTAGCCCCAACCAAAGCCATAATCTCCAACTCGTCACGGCAGGCATATAGGGTCAGCTTAATGGTATTGGAAACGATAAAAAGGGCAGCAAAAAGTAGGAATGCACCAAGAACGGAACCACCAAACCGAAGCATATCAAGAAAAGACTCAAATCTTTCCAGCCAATCCTGCCCATAACTGAAATCGGAAAAATCTGGATTTTGCTTAAGCCGTGCGACAACAGCTTCAGCTGCCACGCGACCCCGATGAGCTGGTTTAAATGAAATTTCAAGAGAAGCAGGGAGTATTTCGGGCCCAAATCCTTCCAGCAGGTCGGAGTCAGAACCGAGACGAGTACTGAATCGGCGGAATGCCTCCTCACGGTCAACATAATTAACCCGATCCACTTCCGGCATTCCTAGAATCAGTTTACGCCAGTCGTTAAGTCGAGACAATTGTGGTTCATTGTCCAAATATGCAACCACCTGAATTTCTTGGCTCCAGTGCGTAGCCAATGACTGAATATTGATAACAATCAGGGAAAAAAAGGCGAGAACAGTCAGGGCCACAGCGACGGTGCCAATAGCGGCAGTACAAAGAACCGGACTCTGCCTAATGTTTCGAAAAACGCGGCGAATCAAATAGACAGTTCGATCAAACACAGTTCACCCCTTACCTTCAAGGATCGTAAAATTAGCAATATCGCACAAAACAATAAAGCTTTTCCAAATCAACCTTCTCAGGGCGTGTAATCATCTACTAATTGCCCATCTTTCAGGGCAATCACACGGCGTGGAAAACGATGAATCATTTCGCGGTTATGGGTTGCAAGCAAAACGGTTGTGCCACGAGCGTTAGCCCCCTTAAACAGATCTACAATATCAAGAGTGACCTCAAAATCCAGATTTCCGGTCGGTTCATCTGCCAACAGAATCAGTGGATCAATAACCAGGGCTCTTGCGATAGCGACCCGCTGTTGTTCGCCACCTGAAAGCTGAAGTGGGTACTTATGCAACTTCCCATGCAAACCCACATGCTTGAGGGTTTGATAGACTTTATTGCTAATTTCGTAACGTTTCTTGCCCTGAACTTCGAGCGGAAAGGCAACATTTTCAAAAAGGGTACGGTTCTCGAGTAATTTGAAGTCCTGAAAGACAATACCAGTACGACGCCGCAGGTGAGGGATATGCCCCGTCCCCATACGGGTGATGTTTTGACCGTTGACCAGGATTTGGCCTCGATTTGGCTTTTCAGCGCAATAGAGAAGCTTGAGAAGCGTTGATTTTCCAGCTCCTGACGGACCGGTAATATAGACGAAATCCCCTTTGGGAATTTTGAGATTTAGGTTATGAAGAGCAGAAGCAGAGTCTTTTTGATAAGATTTACAGACATTGTAAAGCTGGATCATACCCAACTACCTCTTTAAAGAAGCTGTCCGAAAAAATAAGAGTTTCCGGGAAATAAATAATTTCAACAATCGGCCTGCGAAAGGCGACAGAACCTTTTACTTGAAATGATGTACCACGTTTGCTTAGGGAAGGTAAAGAGGAGCAGCAAGATTTTACATGACCCTAAATATGTCGTAAATATCTTGAGTTTCACATGGGATAAAAAGAAAAAAGGCAACCTTGTTTAAAGGTTGCCTTTTTAAAATGGCGGGGCTGACGGGACTCGAACCCGCGACCTCCGGCGTGACAGGCCGGCGTTGTAAC
>MAXR01000441.1 GCA_001751155.1 Desulfuromonadales bacterium C00003068
ATATCGGATGTGGGTTCGACTACGTACGGGTCTGCGTGCTGTCTCTTCAACCGTGCAATTAGTTTGTTGATTATTGACATTTGTTACCTCCTGTCGGATCATGTAACAAAAAGAAGGGGTGCGGGGTGCCGCACCTCAGTATTCATCGATGTCTGAGTATGTCTGTCGTCTGGTAGCAAGTACAATGGCGTAAATCACCGAAACGCCTATCGTAAGCCATAAAAGTTGAGGCCAAAGTCCCGTGGCGGCGTGAATCCGATCTACGGTCTTCTGATCGTAGAATTTCGAGTTTGGATCCATATCGTCAGCCATTTGATCGAATGCGTCGATCACTGGTGCCATCGATACCCACATCACTATGGCTGTGATGATTGCGATCATGATATAGAATATCCCGATCGCAATTGACATATTGGCTCTTTTATCATTCCATAATCCCATGTTACCACCTCATAGCAGTTATAAAGTTCGTTGTTACGATCAGATCGATTTTACCCGTGCCCACCCACTTAAGGACGCCGCTTTTAAGCAACTTCGATCTAATGCGCTTTGTCATCTGTTCTGGGTCTCCGTCTGGCACAAACATTTGAACGACCCTATCCGCCAACATGTCTTTATGCAATACGTCGCCCCCGCCTTCAATAAAGCCATCCTTTACGATGCTTTTGATCAAGGATTTGTATAGTTGCGTGCTTGCCATAGTGACACCGAGATGTGCCCGCAATTCATCATTTGATAGACCTGCGTTTTTATCTGGTTCTGATACCTCATCATTGCCGCTCTTTACCGCTGCAAGGAATGTGTCTCTGATCCCCTGATACTTAAGCCACATATCGACGGGCGGGTGTGGAACGACTACACGCTTTATGCGCCCACCGGGTGCATATCGCATGAGTTTGTACCTTACCTCATCATTAAAGACGTCTGTGCTCTTTATCCGAAGATCGACGAGTGTGGCAAGCCCCCTGCCACGGGTGTCTTCGTTTGATAGCTTTTTCTCTGGCGACACAAGAACTTTGAACCCCCGCCGGAATCGCAATTCAGACCGTGCGAGCTCAAGTGATGTACCGATGGTGATTATGCCATCCGTCCGGTTCAGTTGCATAATGTCAGCGAGATCATGCGCCCCCTCTGCATTCCATTTTCGGGATGAGCCGCCGCCCTGTGTTCCCATATCATCGAATACTACCACGGTACCCTTCCGCTGTGGTGTGGTAATCAATTCAATGAATCGCTCGGTGGTAAAACACCAATGGTCGATCGTAAAGTGTGGATCGATCATCATTGCCATGCCCATTGCAGTAGCAGACTTGCCGGCGCCCCTATCTTGAGCAATGAATATATCCCACGACTCATTCCTATTTATAACCGCATTTCGGAAATATGCAAAAGGATCAGTCAGGGCGCCCCCGAGATGGGGGTACCCGGATTTAAAGATCGGGTTCCATTCCTTCCGTTTCATCGTCGTCCTCTCCATATATGTCCATTTTAATGTCTCCGTCACCGTATATATCGGTTATATCTCTCGGTGGCTCCCAATCAACCGTTGGGCGTGATGTTATGTCGGGTAACTGGATTACACCGCTTCTGTGCAACAGAGACACGAGTTCCACATGATGTAAGCGAAAACGATCGGTAACGTCCGGGTACCCGTCATTGATGCGCATGACTTGGACGACAAATTCATCGTCCCATAGTGGCGCAAATGCGGGTACGTTGTCATAGAACAGTCGAATCGCATCATACCGCCTGCTCCGTGCCTGCAATGACAGCATAGCGCCATGCATTGACTGATATACGTGCGCATAGGATATCCGATCATTGTATCCCAATACGTCATTCTGTGCCTCATTCAACTGTTCTATCTCATCCATTGTTTACCTCACAGTGAAAACATGTTTATNNCTCTACGATTCACCCGGCGCACAGCCGGTTTCTTCTTCCGCTTTGCCTTCGGTTTCGGTGGTTCAGTGACTGGCATACTTGATATTTCAGCCATTAACCGCTTTGCATTTGCTATGTGTTGCTGTGCAAGTCTGATCTCTGCCACTGTTTGCCGGTACTTTGCCGCCACTGCTCTGGTGGTCGTGCCGGGGTTCGTGATCTGATTGCCGAACGCTTTTAAATGCTCACCTGCTTGTGTCAGATGTTTAGACATGGTTATACCTCAAATCCCAAAGCTAAAGTCGTCCATT
>MAXR01000442.1 GCA_001751155.1 Desulfuromonadales bacterium C00003068
CTTTTAGTCCTGCCAGCACAAAACTAAAAGGAGATCCGTTCTTCGAACCTTTGCCGATGAGTGCATCGTAATTTTTTTCCAAAGAAAGGGTCTCAACTACTCGTCTGGCTACCGCCCGACTCCGGATCAACTGAAATTGAGTCTCATAAAAGACCGGATCGTAGGAACTGCGTCGATAGCTACTGGTTAGATCATCACCTTCAACCTTTTCGATCATGACTTTGGTCGACCCCTGGTAGAGAGGTGTCATGATGAACGTAACCATTGACGCAAGCGTTACGACAGTAAGAAAAAATACGAACAGGACATGACGTCGTTTTTTAACGACTCTAATAAAATCCCGTAGATGCAGTTCTTCATTTTTAATCGGCATAATTGAATCCTCTGTTGCCCCAGAGTAGACAAAACTCTATATTTCAGAAAAAACTCTCTGGAACAACGATGACATCCTCAGCCATTATCGGCGTATGTAGGGGTACCTTTTTCAAAACCACTTCCCTGTCTTCGACTTTTCGTATGACCTGTATCTTCCTTTGTGCAGCCAGTTCAGTGAAGCCGCCGGCCATGGTAATGGCTTTAATCACCGAGGTTCCGTCCTCTAGCTTGTAGGCAGCCGGTTTTTTGACCTGACCGGTTACATAAAAAACCCCAGCCCGCGGAACGAAAACACTGTCGCCATCCACAATGGTGAGATTGGACGCGTCTTCTTTTTTTTCCATAAGGCTTTTCAGCTCAACGGAAATAATCTCATCAATTTCTGGCTGATCCGGATTATCCCTTTTGATCGTCACGAAACCTCCGGCATCAATGGTCAAGCCGCCAGCCTTAGAAATCACTTCCATAAGGGAAGTAGGCCCACTCAACTCATAAAGCCCTGGAAGTTTCACTTCACCCATGATCACTGTTTTTTGGCTGCGAAATTCTTCTACAAAAACCGAAACCTGGGGATTGAGAAGG
The DNA here is from genome assembly GCA_001751155.1 of Desulfuromonadales bacterium C00003068. Taxonomy (GTDB): domain Bacteria; phylum Desulfobacterota; class Desulfuromonadia; order Desulfuromonadales; family Desulfuromonadaceae; genus Desulfuromonas. The sequence goes on from MAXR01000442.1 coordinate 958, forward strand.
TAGCCTTTTGACAGCTTTTTCGCTATGATATGCGCTACCTCGGTTACCGTATGACCATCAATCCTCACTTCTCCGACCAGTGGAAAAAGAATGGTGCCGGAACCGCTTATGCGGGCGATGGTCTCCAAATCTGGATTGTCGTATACCATCACCTTAAGGACGTCCCCCTCGCCGACCCGATAAGCAATATTACTGGGAGGGGCAGCAAAACAGGCGATACACAGTCCCATCAGCAACGACACTATTGTTAAATATATCTTCATGATAAAATCTCCCGCCCCCTATTGAGATCAAAGAGTAAAAACCAGGTTCNNCTATTCTTATCGTAATCCTTAACTTGGACATTGGAATTTCTCTTTTCAAAGGAATAACCTCCAGCCAAAATGAACCACCTGGTCAAGGTATATTTTAGGTCGATTCCGGCACCGTAGTAATCGTCGGTGCGCTGCGCGAGGGAACCTGACCCTTCGTAATCTTCATTTCTGTAGAAGATGTCGGCTGAAGCAAGAAACTTGGCGGTCATACGCTGAAAGTAACGCAACTGAACTTTGTGAGAGAGGATATAATCGGCGCCGGGAGAATCTGTTTCGTTGGCGCGCCGACTTCCGCGCAATTCAGCATAAGTTTTAGAGGTAAAGCGATGCCGGAATTGTATTTCGGCAAGGAAATTGTCGGCATCATTCCGCTCGGGATCATCAAAATCTTTTGCCCCATATCCCATCATGGCCCGCCAGCGCGATTTTATAGTTTGCAGCCATTCTAGGCCTAGATAGATTTGGTGCTCGTCGCTGTCTGAAAGCACGTCCTTGTCGTAGTCAATAGTAATGAAACTGTATCTAACAAAGGCAGAAGTCTTAGGCAAGAAACGATAAAACATCATGCCGGAGAAACTATTGTCATCCCGGTCACGATACTGACTCTCATCCGAATCATATTTGAGTTTGTAAAAGGAGTAATCGAGCTCAGCGTTGGTTTTGGAGCTGATTTCATAACTGACTGCGGTATTAAAAAGGTTGGATTTGTATTTATCGAGGGAAGTGGTTGGCCCGCTGCCTGCGCTATCGTGATCAAGTTCATAAACATCAAAGAGCTCTACCGAAAGACCGCCGCGGAAATTATACCGGAAATAGCCCTCTCCCTTCTGGTTGACCTGATCTTCCTCATCAAAACGATCATGCCGCAAGATATCGGCCTGGAAACTGCCGTATGCTTGAAGACGCGTGTCCCCCTTGGAGCGGAATCGGCTCAATTCCATACCACCAGGCGCAACATTTAGAGTATTGAGACGCACCATCTGATATGGGCTGGCAGGCAATGAAAGCCAGATTCCCGGGGTAATGCGGGTAACAAACTCACTCTGGCGGTTAGATTCCCGTTCGTAAAAGTTGTCGGTAAAAAATTCTCCTACAGCCAGATACGGATGGATGTATCCAGTTTTTCCACCGATGATACCGCCAATATTAATAGCACTTGTTCGCTGTTCGAAAGGGCTATTACTATAGGTCAGGGCCGGAACAATTTCAGAGGCTTGAGCCTCAACTACCACTTCCTCCGCCAGGGCAGAATGCAAACCGGACAATAGCAGCAGTAAGAGCAACCATCCAATCGACCATTTCATATTTTCCCTCCTGTTCAGATTATGACCTGTATTTCTAAGTCGTTTCAAAACCAGAAACTAATTCAAAACATTTGGGCCGACAGCGCTCACCTTGTCGACTTCCGAGCTAACAGCCTTGCTTACCTCACTGGAATATTCTTTTCCCAGTTTTGCACATTGGAATTCAGGAACGATCTCTTTTAGAACCCCGATCAGCGATTCGACATCAGCATTTTTGAGAGCTTCCAACAGCAAATCATTTTCTTTCATCAAAAGCTCTTCAGAAAAACTGGTAGCCTCCAACACCCGAATTTTCTCGTGTTCGGTAGCTTTTACACCCTCACCAGCGATAAGTAGCTCTTCATAAAGCTTTTCGCCAGGTCGCAGACCGGTAAAGACAATCTCTATTTCTTCGTAGGGACGACGCCCGGAAAGTCGAATTAATT
>MAXR01000443.1:0-1181 GCA_001751155.1 Desulfuromonadales bacterium C00003068
GGGTTCGGCCAGTGCAATGATAATCATGCTGTTGGTAACGCCGATCCTTGTCTGGAACGTGCGCAATGCGCGCAAAGAAATGCGATAGGGGGCTGATATGGACAATATTGCCGGAACAAAATCGAGCCTCACTTGGGCGGTTCATATATCCGTCGCTCTGCTTGTCGCTTTGTGGTTATTCCCCACAGTTGGGCTGCTGGTTTCGTCTTTTAGAACCTCGGACCAGATAGCAACGAGCGGATGGTGGAAAGCTGGATTTCCGTCCGAGCAAAACCTGATTATCCGTGCTGACTCTCCGGAACTGCAGGTTCAGGAAGGCGATCTTTATGTCATTGAAGGGGATTTATTTGAGCCCGGAATTGAAGTGACCGTATCGGTTTACGGTGTGTCGTCGCGAGCGATTGATGCCTTTGTGGCTAATGAAACTGGTACGTTGGCAAAAGGCGGAAATATTGTCGTCTCGGGTGATGGGCACTATAGAATGACAAATTCCGAACCCTTTACCGGCACGCGCGGTCAACGGATATTCGTAACGGCGATCACCCCGCCAGAGTTTACATTGGCAAATTACCAGCACGTGCTTTTTGATCCTGACAACCGCGAAGGGATGATGCAAGCGTTTATCAACACTCTAACCGTGACAATACCGGCCACTATCATTCCCATATTGATAGCCGCTTTTGCTGCTTACGCTTTAGCATGGATGGATTTTCCGGGACGCGCATTATTGATCGCCGCAATTGTCGGCTTATTGGTAGTTCCCTTACAGCTTGCCTTGATCCCGTTGCTGAAGTTCCACAATGAAATCGGCATCGGAAAGGGATACCTCGGTGTTTGGATGGCCCATACTGGGTTTGGGTTGCCGTTGGCGATATACCTTCTACGCAATTACATGGTCGGATTGCCAAAAGACATCATCGAGAATGCCCGTGTGGATGGGGCGTCGGACTTTCAGATATTTGTGAAGATTATCCTGCCGCTGAGCTTTCCTGCGTTGGCATCTTTCGCAATCTTCCAGTTCTTATGGACATGGAACGACTTGCTGGTCGCACTGGTGTTCCTGATTGATTCAACAGGAGACACAACAGTCATGACCAAACAGATTGTTGAATTGTTAGGTACGCGCGGCGGAAACTGGGAAATCCTCGCTACTTCAGCATTTGTGTCGATCGCTGTGCCGT
>MAXR01000443.1:1187-3076 GCA_001751155.1 Desulfuromonadales bacterium C00003068
GTGCCGCTGGCGGTTTTCTTCAGCATGCAGAAATACCTCTTTCGCGGTCTTTTGGCTGGTTCGGTAAAATAGAAATGAATACTAACATGAATGCACTTAAGGCAATGAATGCTAAACCAGAATTCCAAACTGCCGAGGATTGGTGGCGGGGAGCTGTGATCTACCAGATATATCCCCGAAGTTTTCAGGATTCCAATGGCGACGGTGTCGGGGATTTGGCCGGGATCGTGCAGCGATTGCCTTACGTGGCTTCGTTAGGTGTGGACGCAATCTGGATATCCCCATTTTTCACATCGCCCATGGCGGATTTTGGATATGACGTCTCCGACTACTGCGATGTTGATCCTATGTTTGGAACGCTGGCAGATTTTGATGCAGTGGTTGAAACCGCGCATTCGCTCGGGCTTCAAGTGATGATTGATCTGGTGTTCAGCCACTCCTCCGATCAGCATCCGTGGTTTAAGGAAAGTCGCGCTGACACCAAGAATGATAAGGCCGACTGGTATGTCTGGGCTGACGCGAAACCTGATGGCACCCCTCCGAACAATTGGTTAGCCATTTTCGGCGGTCCTGCATGGCATTGGGACACACGTCGTTGTCAGTATTATCTGCATAATTTCCTGACCTCCCAGCCGGACCTGAATTTGCACACGGCCGCAGTCCAAGATGCGCTTCTGGATGTTGCGCAATTTTGGTTGGAACGCGGCGTCAACGGATTCCGCTTGGATACGATCAACTTTTACTTTGCCGACAAATTATTGCGTGACAATCCTGCGTTACCCCCTGAGCAACGCAATGATAGTATCGCACCGGCTGTTAACCCCTATAACCATCAACTGCATACTCGATCAAAAAACCAACCCGAGACCCTAGATTTTCTGCGGCGCCTGCGAACCGTCATGAACCCGTTTAATGCAGCTGGTCTTGGCGAGGTTGGTGACGCGCATCGCGGCCTCGAAATACTCGGGGAATACACCTCTGGCGATGATCTGATGCAAATGTGTTACGCATTCGAGATGCTTACCGGTGGTCGCCCAACCGCAGAGTATATCGCAGGTGTATTTGCAAAAGTTGACGAAGTCGCGGCTGATGGCTGGGCTTGCTGGGCATTCTCAAACCACGATGTGAACCGCCATGCTAGCCGTTGGAACCTCTCTGATCCGGCAAAACGGGCGTTCAATACACTACTTATGTGTCTGCGTGGTACCGTGTGCCTATATCAGGGCGAAGAGTTGGGGCTAGGCGAGGCCGACATCGATTTCGAGGATTTACAGGACCCTTACGGCATAGAATTTTGGCCTGAATTTAAGGGGCGCGATGGATGTCGCACACCAATAGTCTGGGCAGATTCAAATCAAAATGGTGGGTTTTCGACCGCGCCACGCACATGGTTGCCAGTCCCCAGCGAACATTTGCGCCATTCGGTAACAACATCAGAGGCCGATCCGGATGCATTGATCCATCACTACCGCCGCGCAACCGCGTTGCGACACGCATATTCTGCACTAGCACGAGGTGATCAATCGGAAATGTCTGTTGATGGCGATGTTCTCAGCTTTACCCGAATATCCGGCGACGAGACAATTTTTTGCGCCTTCAATCTAGGTGACGAACCAGCGCAAGTAAACATTCCAGACGGCAATTGGATGCCTATTGGGCAAGACTTGAATTCTGCCCGGGCCGATGCGACGGGCTTGGCAAAACTTAAACCATGGCAGGCCTGTTTAGCACTAAGAAATAACAATCTGAAAGGCACACAAAATGGCNNGTCTTATGGCAATGTCGAAGTCCTAAAAGACATAAACCTAGAGATCGAAACTGGCGAATTAATTGTGTTTGTCGGGCCATCCGGTTGCGGTAAATCCACACTATTACGTATGGTTGCGGGC
>MAXR01000443.1:3199-3624 GCA_001751155.1 Desulfuromonadales bacterium C00003068
AGAAATCGAAAGCAGAGATTGAAGAGGCGATAAACAAAGCGGCGCAGATTTTGCAGCTGGAAGATTACCTTGATCGCCTGCCCAAGGCGCTGTCCGGTGGTCAACGACAAAGAGTTGCAATCGGGCGCTCGATAGTACGCGACCCTAAAGTGTACCTGTTTGACGAGCCGCTTTNNCGGTTGCGGTAAATCCACACTATTGCGTATGGTTGCGGGCCTTGAAAAGATTACCGACGGTACGCTTGAGATAGACGGTGTTGTTGTCAATGATGTCCCCCCTTCGGAACGTGGTATCGCCATGGTGTTCCAGTCTTACGCGCTTTATCCGCATATGACGGTACGCGATAATATGGCATTCGCGTTAAAGATCGCCAAGAAATCGAAAGCAGAGATTGAAGAGGCGATAAACAAAGCAGCGCAGATTTT
>MAXR01000443.1:3643-5282 GCA_001751155.1 Desulfuromonadales bacterium C00003068
ACCCTAAAGTGTACCTGTTTGACGAGCCGCTTTCCAACCTTGACGCAGCTCTTCGGGTTGCCACGAGGATCGAGATCGCCGAATTGAAAGAAAGCATGCCGAATAGCACAATGATCTACGTTACGCACGATCAGGTTGAAGCGATGACTTTGGCCGATCGTATCGTGGTGCTGGCACATAAGGGGATCGCGCAGGTTGGTACACCGCTGGATCTGTACGAGCGCCCTGAAAACGAGTTTGTTGCCCAGTTCATTGGGTCACCTGCAATGAACCTGTGGCCGGGGAAAGTTGTCCGCACAGGTAAACAAACCGAAGTAGCTTTGGACAACGGGGGGCATGTAGTTTCCGATATCCCGACCAACGACGGGGATATGGATATGCAGGTAAATGTAGGGGTGCGGCCGGAAGATTTGGTTGTTGTAGAGAGTAACTCTGTTTACACGGGCATCGTCAAGATTACTGAAATTCTTGGCGAAGTTACGCAAGTACATTTCGAAACGGACGGCGACCGAGAAGGCGTAATCGCCAAGCTGCCAGGAATTGTTCACGACCTTAGGGGAAAAGAACTTCAACTCGGTGCCAAAGCGTCCAAGGTACACGTGTTCTCTGAGGGTCAGTCCCTGCTTTATAGATAAGGGTTATCGGTTGATTTTATGTTGCGGCGAAGCTCTGGTTGATATGGTGCCAGATAGCACGCAGGAGGAGATGGTTTATTGTCCAAAACTGGGTGGGTCAGTTTTCAATATGGCACGTGCCCTTGGGCGCCTGGGCGCCAAAACCGGGTTCCTTTCAGGAGTGTCGAACGACCCCTTCGGGGAGCAACTTATCGAGGCGTNNACGACTCTGGCATTCGTCCATTTGGACAATGGCGATGCAACATATCGTTTTTACGATGAGAATTCAGCCGGACGAATGATCCATTTTTAGGATTTTGCTCCTGTCGGTTCCGACGTCGAAGCCTTGTTCTTTGGCGGAATATCTCTGTGCTTTGATCCTGCCGCTTCAACCTATCAAGATATATTTCGCGTGAATACGGTCAGAAAGTTGACGATGATTGATGCGAATGTGCGGCCAGATATCGTATCTGATACGACTGTATATTTCGAACGGTTAAAACAGATGATTGCACTTTGCGATATTGTCAAAGTTGCGGAAGATGACCTGAATCTACTAATTGACGGTGAACAAACTGCCATTGAAAAGCTTGAAGTTATCAAGTCCATGGGGCCGTCGGTTGCGATTCCCACACAGGGAGCCAAAGGCGTGAGCGCATTGTATTCAGGTGGCCAAATCATCAATATCAGTGCTCCAAAAGTTAGCGTTAAAGATACAATCGGCGCGGGTGATACATTCAACGCCGGTTTTCTGGCCACGCTGGAAAACCTCAACCTCCTATCCAAAACAAGAATTGAAAAAATACCAACCGCCGACTTACGCAATGCACTCGAGTATGGTGCCAAAGCATCCGCAATTGTGGTGCAGCGCGAGGGCGCAAATCCGCCATGGGCAAAAGATATGGCTTAAGGTTGGAACAGAACAAGCCCATTGAACGTTTTGGGATCATGAATTTCATCTGTTTTGAAAAAAATCTGCGGGCCTTGTCAGAGGAAACCCACTTGATGTGAGGAGGGTACCCGAA
>MAXR01000444.1 GCA_001751155.1 Desulfuromonadales bacterium C00003068
AATATCTGTCCTGATTAGATAGTCCGAGGTCATGTGCAATGGAAGAGTGCCATTGATAGCTTGCTCAATGATATCGGGAGCTAGGAATGCCAGGCCGATCACGCTTCGAACGCGGTCCGTTGTAACGCTAGCCTGCATTGCGATTTGCGCAAAGGACTTGCCGGATTTAACGGCGTCAAACCACCCCATTGCTTTGACGATATTACGGATCAGGGTCTGGTCTATTTCGGGTGGGGCGTTGCCAAGGATAATTTTGGTTTCTACCCCTCTGCGGCGAAGCTGGAAGACCATCGATATTGTAAGTGCTTCGTTTGAGAAGCGTTCAATCGGTAAGGCAAGGTGTTCGACTATGGCGGTTGCATCCAGTGCTACTGTCAGGTGTCCAGGCGCTATATCTATTCTTTCGATCAGGTTGCTCCAACGTCGTACCGCTTTTTGGTCGATGAACATCCGAGCAAGTGACCCAAGTTTATTTCTCAGACGGGCAACCTCGTTCGCCTTCAGATCTTCGACAAGGTTGGGCAGTATGCCCTGTCTTGCAAAATACTCGTTGGCGACTTGCGCAATCGCCTGTTCCAGTTGCTGTGCGGGTAGGCGCCAGGCATCGGGATGCTTTTCGGTCTTGTCGATCACAAGTCGACGCGAGATATAGTAACGTAATCGCTTATTCGCTGTACATTGCTTCATGGTTTCCTCCGCAGGTGTCAGACCCGAGCCAATCCCGCGCCTTGTACCGATAGGAGCCCGAAGTTCGGGCGGAGGTTCTACAAACACTTGGTGTGTCGGAGCAAGGGTAGTGACGCTCTGGTGGTGCGTGAAGTCCAGTGGAAAGAGATGTTGTTGGGTGAATAGATTTAACTGACGTCTACCCAAACCTGTGATTGTCTAAAAAACACATCACTTCCAGATTCCTCCCAAATTGGTAACAGACAATCCTTCGGAGGTGCTTCCCGGACCTTAACCAGGAATGCCCGTCGGTTCGTCTGACTTGAAAGAACTCGTATAATTTCGCCCACATAAGTGGTTATTGCCAGTTCGTTTACAGCGGCAATAGGTACATGCAAACCTTCAGGTATGCCGTATCTTCGCAACGCATTTTCGCGCGCTACTTCATCAATCTTAATGGCCATTCATCACCAACCCTCTGTACCTGCCACCAATTCCGAATATCTTAATATTAGGTGTTGTTAGGACGATATATTGTACGGGCCATCGTATTTTTTACACTGGCCTTCATATGAAGAGTGAACGTAGGCGGAACAGAGGTTTGCTCTTGGCAATCCAGATTGTGGATGTGCGAGGAAAATACGGATACCGAAACAACACTCCTGTACTCAAATTCCGGCATTCCCTTACTCCGCCTCTAAGTAAAATACTTTTTCGCTTGCGGATGTTCCTTAAGCTGCTTCGGCCGATATGGTTTTACTTCCCCCAACTGAGGCACGATCTCTACTTCGAGACGTTCTAGAACAGAAGGGTGCAAATCGAACATTGATTCTACCACTCGCGGGCAGTATTGAAATTTCTCAAAAATTGATAAAACGCTACGGCTCTCCTACGGTAATTGTGACCGATAGGCTCCGCTCATATAGTGCGGCGATGAAGGTGATCGGCAACGTTGATAAACAAGAGGTAGGCCGTTGGAAGAATAACCGGGCAGAGAATTCGCACCTCCCGTTTCGACGACGAGAGCGAGCGATGCTCCGTTTCCGGCGTATGCGAAGTTTGCAAAAATTCGTCTCCGTTCATTCTTTTATCCACAATCATTTCAACCAAGAACGACACCTTTATTCACGAGATAATTCCAAGCTTAATCGCTCTGCTGTTCTCTCCGAGTGACGGCTGCTTTGTTCCGGCCGATTTCGGCAAACTGAGACTAGTTCGAATTAGTACTGACAGTACCAACGGCTATTCACCTGAGAGGAAAGTCAATACTTTAGGGTAGGCGCCATTATCCACTCGCACGAACCACTAGTTCAACTGGCAGTATAACCTGAGTAGGCTGTTCGCCTTGCCGGGCTTTTTCTACGAGTCTAAGCACTGTAGCGGCCAAAAGAGAGAAGTCCTGTTTAACTGTAGTCAGCCCAGCCGAAAGTTCTGGCAGATCGTCAAATCCGGCAATTGCAATATCTTCGGGAACCCGAAAGCCGGAATCTACTAAAGCCGCCTGGGCACCCAACGCCTGTTCATCGGTTTCGCAGAACAAACAGTCTATTGTTTTGAAATCTTCAAGTGCTGCAATGACTGAGCGATATCCATCAAGTGTCGAAGTAATGGTATTAATCGTTGGGAGAATTTTTGGACTAAGGTTCAGGCGCCGCCCCTCGTCCAGACATGCCGTTGCCCGAATCGAAATATCTTCGGTATCCCCGTCCCGCCGGGACGGCATTATTGCCATATTCTTTCGTCCGGTCTTCGCAAAATGGCGTGCTACTAGACGGGCGCCTTCGTCGTCATCCGGTAATACAGAGAAACCCTGATTGTACTTGTCATATCCAATTGCGACATGCGGAACGGAGTTCTTTATGCAAAGCTCGATCCTTGGGTCGTGGTCTACTGTTCCGATTATGATCATAGCACCCACTTCTGACAGGGACTCATTGAAATCTTTCGAGTTTACCAAGCGCAATGCCCAGCCAATCTCGGTTAGTTGTTGAGATAGCGCCTGATGAAGAAGAGACACGTAGCGCGCGGTTGAATTGTCGGTTTGACCCAAGCTTAACCCAACGAATGCGGAGGCACCCTGTGCCAGAATTCTACCACCAATAGATGGTTTGTAACCAAGCTTGGCGCAAACATCCAAAACTGCGGTGCGTGTGTCCGGCGTTACTGCGTTGTCACCGCGAAGCGCACGCGAAATTGTCGCGGTTGAAAACCCCGAGGCAGCAGCAACGTCTGCCAGTGTTGGTTTTAATTTTTTTCTTGGCTTCATTTTTTCGCATTTGAAATTTGTGTCTGTATTTAAGGCGCGCAGGTCGCATCCTGCAACAAGAAAGTTCTGGACACAATCAATGTAAGCGCTTACATTGAAGTTGCACGCCACAACTTCGTCAATGGAATCAGGCTTGGATGGCGGGCGCAGATATGAAACGTGTCTCAAGACTGTTGTCTTGAAAGCATCTGAAATTGGAGGATAAAATGCTAAAATCACTTGAAGGAAAATTCCTTGCCGTGTCCGCACTGGCACTTGGAGTTGCCTTTTCGGCTCAAGCGGAAACAGTTCGCCTTTCCAGCCATGGGGGTTCTGACCCCGCAGTTATTCACGGCTTGCTAAACGATGTACTGGCTGATGAAATTGCTGCTCTTGGAATTGATGTTGAATATGCGCCCAATGAAGGGGATTATTCCCAATTCATTTTGAATGCGCTTTCAGCGGGTACTGCACCAGACGTGTTCTATACCGACATTTTCTGGAGCCGGTCAATCTTTGGGCCGGGTCAGGCTGCCGCGGTAGACAATTCGGATATCTCCGATGCTTTGTTGCCTTCTCTCGTCGATGCCTTCACGTATGAAGGGAACCTTTTAGCTGTCGCCAAGGATTTCAACACACTTGCAGTTCACTACGACAAAGACGTTTTCGATGATGCAGGGGTTGCCTATCCAGACGAGGGTGACTCTTGGGAGGTGTTCCAGGAAAAGCTGTCTACAGTTCAGGCAGCATTTGATGATGTATACGGTGTCTGCGTGGTGCCAGACTATGCGCGCTTCGCGGCCTTTGCACTTGGAACCGGATGGCGGCCTTTCAATGAAGAAGGCAAAACCGTTCTGGATGATAATTTCCGCCGTGCGTTCGCCTTCTACACCGGTTTGATCGAAAACGGTGCGGGTGTTCTTGCTGCCGATATCGGTGAAGGCTGGACAGGCGGATGTCTTGGTTCCGGCAAAGCTGCAGTCGCAATGGAGGGTGCCTGGATCATTGGTTACCTGAAAGACGCGGCTCCGAACATGGAGTACGGAACAACGCTTATTCCTGTTGATGCGGAAACTGGTGAACGCGGAAACTTGATCTTTACTGTGGGTTGGACTGTTCGCGCCGATTCAGAAGTTAAAGACGCTGCGCATCAGCTTGTTGAACTTCTGACTGGCGAAAAAGCCCAGCAGTGGGTTCTGGAGCAAGGTCTGGCGCTGCCAAGCCGTTCTTCGCTGGTAAACAACGCCTATTTGGAGGGTGACTCCAAAGAGCAGAAAGCCAACCGCATGGTATTCCGTGGTGCTTCCGAGGGTAACGTGATGCCGTACTTCTTCGGTGATCTTGGTGGTGCATGGCTTGAGCCAATCAACAGCGCATTGAACTCGGTTATGCTTGGTGAAGCTGATGTTGATACAGCAATCAGTGAAGCCCAGGCGCGCCTAGATGTGCTAATGGCAGACTAAGAAACTGCAATAAACTGCGGCATCACACTGGTGCCGCAGTTTTCCATACGTCGGGAGGTAGAGTATGCGATTGATAAAAAATAGAGATGCGCTTGCGGGGTGGTTGTTTTTGGCCCCGTTTTTAATCTCGCTCTCGGTGTTCTTTCTTTGGGCTGTGTCCAGAACGCTATGGTTCAGTTTCACAGACTATGACCTGTTCAGTTC
>MAXR01000445.1 GCA_001751155.1 Desulfuromonadales bacterium C00003068
AAACTATCAAGCTTGAAAGTCCCGACATAAAAATCGTAAGTTTCGCTTAGGTGGTGGTTGAAAAAGTAGGCATCCTTCTTGTTAATCTCGGAACGCCCGAGGCTACGACCTATTGGCCGATGCGGAAGTACCTTAAGGAATTCCTTTCCGACCCCCGTGTAATCGAAACAAAAGGCCCCGTCTGGTGGCTGATTTTCAACGGTATAATTCTTACGCGTCGCCCAAAGACAAGCGGCCGTGCCTACGCCAAAATCTGGAACGCCGAACTGGATGAGTCTCCGTTAAAGACCATAACCCGCGCACAAGCCGAAAAAGTAGCGGCGCACTATGCAGGAAACGTAGACGTTCAGGTCGATTGGGCAATGCGTTACGGACATCCTGCAATCGGGGATAGGATTGAAAAGTTGGTGGCTGATGGCTGTGATCGAATTCTTATATTTCCGCTCTACCCCCAATACAGCGCAGCAACGACTGCGAGCGTCATGGATAAGGTTTTTGATGCGCTGAAAACCATGCGACGGCAGCCAGCACTACGCACCGTACCGCCCTATTACGACCAGCCAAGCTATGTCACGGCGTTGGCTAACAGCATCAAGAGGCACCACTCCGCACTGGACTGGACGCCCGAGATAACGATTGCCTCATTGCATGGATTGCCGCGTTCGTTCATTGATAAGGGTGACCCATATCAAGCGCAGTGTGACAAAACGATTGAGCTGCTGCGTGATGCCACGGGGCTGAACGAAAGCCAGCTTATTCTGACGTACCAATCTAGGTCCGGTCGTGTTGAGTGGATTGGTCCCGATACCGAAGATACGCTCAAATCTCTTGCCAAGACGGGCGTGAAGAACCTAACGGTGATTACCCCCGGTTTTGCATCAGATTGCGTGGAAACTCTGGAAGAAATCAACATCCGTGCGGCTGGTGCATTTTTGCAGGCTGGTGGGGTGAATTTCTCATTCATACCCAGCCTGAACGACAGCGTTCTTTCAATTTCAATGCTTTGCGATCTAATTGATGCAAACATTTAGGTGCTGTTAAAAGAAGTACGCGCTAGTTTCATGTTCCGCGGTGCACCAAAACTGACGTGGAAAAAGTCTACCACCACTCGGAGAGTGCAGCGATGCAAATGGGTTTGAGGTGCTGTCGATTACAGAGGCAACGTCCCTCTTTGGTGTTCTTGAACCGAAGATAGACTGCAACGAACTTTTGCAAACTGAATTTTCCCCAGCTTTTCAGGCGCCTTCTTGATTTATTTTCTGCCGCCTCTCAAAGTCAACCGGAGACCGCATCCCGCACCAAGTGTGTTTGCGTTTTGGATTGTAGAACATGTAGATGTATTCGAAGTTACCCAGTCTTGCTTGTTCTCTGGTTTTGTATCTCCTGCGCTGGCGCGTTCCCGCTTCAACAGGTTAGAGGAACTCTCGGCGACCGCATGATCGTGGTGGTTTCCAGGGCGACTCATGCTGTGTTCCAGATTATGTTGCATCAGAAATGAAGCCCATTCCATGTTTGTGAATTGTGAACCTTTATCAGAGTGAATTGGCATCATGCCCGTTTGCTTGCGTCGCCAGACTGCAGCCAGCAATGCCTGTGGAACACGGTCCGAGTATTGATGTAGATGATATCGGTGAACTAGAACCGATCCGGCGGATCCACGTCAAAGCGGCGGCCCTTTTTAGGATATCCTTTTCCTCGGTGACCCGTGCTAACTCCTGTCTTAACCGCCTGCTCTCGTCGGAATAGTTGTCGTTAGCATTAACCTCAACTGACTTGGAACACTTTGTATCCACGCATTCACCGTATGCGTGCTGACACTCAGTCGCTGTGAAACCTCGCGCACAGGATACACAGAACCGTTATTTAGTGCACAGCATCCTGTTTAAAATCGTCATTGAATCTTGAATTACTCATGGCGGCCTTCCGTCGTCATTTCTAGGGAAGAACGTGCCTTCTATTCTGGGGTTATTCAAATTGAGAACTTCGAACAACACCAATGCGGGGAACGTCCACCTTGCCTTACTTTCATCCCCTTGCCGGTCCTGATGTCCAAAGTCTTGTTAGGCGACCTAATTGTAATCTTCCAAAATTGCGTGACTTACTCTGCATCAAAATGACTCCCCTCGCATCCAACAAAGTTATAAACTGGGGTTGGCCACTTTATTCGTCGTAGCTGTTTGGGCCATTTATCAACTTCTAGCCCGGAAAATCAATTGTCTGAACAACGTGTCTTTATCGGACAACATTCGGACAGAGGTGACAGCGCACACTAAGGCGCCGCGCTTTTACACAGTGTAAATTACTGATAATATTGAGAAAGTATTGGTTGCGGGGGTAGGATTTGAACCTACGACCTTCAGGTTATGAGCCTGACGAGCTACCGG
>MAXR01000446.1:0-279 GCA_001751155.1 Desulfuromonadales bacterium C00003068
TACCATGACATCGGTCGCTCGCTTGATGCCATCGAGAAGAGATTCGCGGCAGCCGTACAAATTATCGAATTTGCTTTTGGTTACCGAATCGTTGACGTTAAATGCCGGAAACATCAGGCTGCCGTCACGGGCCATTTGATAAAGGCGATGGACTCCGGTGGTGGTTTCTTCACTGACCCCTTTGAGCCCTTCGGCCATGCGCCGCCAGAAGCAAGAATCTTCCTCAAGGGTTTCATTAAGCAACTGGTCGACGATGGTCATTTCTTTATTATCAGCCGA
>MAXR01000446.1:317-807 GCA_001751155.1 Desulfuromonadales bacterium C00003068
TAGTGCTGCCTTGGTATAACGCCAGTATTCCTCCAAGGTCTCTCCCTTAAAGGCAAAGACAGGGATCCCGGCAGCAGCAATGGCAGCAGCTGCATGATCCTGTGTCGAATAGATATTGCAACTGGCCCAGCGCACATCAGCGCCGAGCTCAACCAGGGTCTCGATCAAAACGGCAGTCTGAATGGTCATGTGCAGGGAACCGGTAATGCGGGCCCCGGCCAGCGGTTTCTGGGCACCAAATTCATCGCGCAATGCCATCAAGCCAGGCATTTCGACTTCGGCAATACGGATTTCTTTACGACCCCAATCAGCCAAGGCGATATCTTTAATCAAGTAGTCTGTGTCGACGGTGTTCGTCATATCAAAGTGCTCCTTATTTAAACGAGATGATGTAAAAGTCTTTCCCTTGAATTCAAAATACGAATAGTTGATGGCGTCGCAAAAAGTCCGCTCTACTGCGTTGCAGCGCTTTTTCAGGACTTCGACATAC
>MAXR01000446.1:814-1002 GCA_001751155.1 Desulfuromonadales bacterium C00003068
CTATATGTATGCCTTCACCCCTGAAAAACCACTACGCCTTGTAGGTCGAACTTTTTGCTTAGTCATCTCATGTCTTTTTGCGAAAGCATCAATAGTTGTTCAATCGCCCTTTTTTCGAGCGGTACACAAAAGCACATCGTGTTTCTGTCCGTTGGCGAAAACATGCTGAAATTCCGGTTTCTCAAACC
>MAXR01000446.1:1039-3421 GCA_001751155.1 Desulfuromonadales bacterium C00003068
GAGCCACTGGTCCGCCAGCCTGCTTCGCACCCATTCCTGATCATGACGCTGCAAATCGGCAATCGTCACACCGCCACAAGGGTCGAGTACACGGGCAAGTTCACGCAGTACCAGAGCCGGCTGTGGAGCATGATGCAATACCATATCAAGAATGGCCCAGTTCACCTCAGCATCACGCAGAGGCAAATGACTCATTTCCCCCAAGCGAAATTCAACCTCAGGTATTCCCTGTTGTTCAGCATGTTTTCTGGCCTCGGCCAACATCGCCGCTGAATGATCGACTGCCAGGATTCGTTCAGCCTTATCCGACAATGCGGACAACATGGCTCCAGTACCGCCTCCAATCTCCAACAAAGTTTGGCAGCAAGGTACGTGCTGAAGAAGTTGGGGGCGGTAATCGGCCACGGGCAATAATTCGCGAGCCAATTGGTCCCACTGTGCGGCATGTTGATCAAAGAACCTCTGACTACGACCTCGACGCTCTTCCAAAGCCGACATCAGATTATTCCGATCACTCGGCCAATCGGAAAGGCTATCGAGTTGATGCTCAAGGTTACGCCATAGTTCACCAAAAATATTATTGCCCTTGTTCAAGCGATAATAGCCCCAGGTCCCCTGTCGTTTGACTGAAGCGATACTGGCTTCGGTAAGAATTCTCAAGTGCCGTGAAATTCTAGATTGCCCCATAGAAAGGATAGCGGTCAATTCCTGCACAGTGAATTCACCATGAGCAAGAATACCCAATAATCGAAGACGGGTTGGATCGGCCAGAGCCTTAAGAGTCTGCAACATAACTTTATCTGTTTTCCCTCAACAATAGATCAACCTTGGTTGATTTAGCATGATTTATTCGACAGGGCAAGATGAAAATAGGGAGCGAACCCTTTGGTTCGCTCCCTATTTTGTTTCACAAAACAGCCTGCCCTTTCGAAATGAATCATGGCAGGGGAATCATAACCTTATGTACCAATCCGCTCTGGGTTTCTCGCAGCTGCAGACGCAGTTGCGCAGCGGACCGGGCTTCACCCGGGAAGAACAAGAAACCGTTGGCCAGGCTACCCGGTTGTACCGCCTGATTGACCAGTTGCTTGGTCGCCAAATCGCGGCCAATCTGCCGACTGGCATCACCCGAGGTGTTCGCTTGCGTGCCACCAACAACCGCACCACCTGCTGCACCAACGGCTGCGCCTTTAAATGCAGCGGTAGCGACATTGTCACCGGTTAGAATCCCAATGGCCGCACCGATGGCCGCACCACCAGCACCACCGAGCAGAGACCCTTTCCCGCCGCCCTTAGCGATGCGAGCATATTCCGAACTCTTCTCCACTCGTTGATACGCGGTTCGACTGTCCAGTAGGCTCCACAGATTACCCTCGGCATCGACTAAAAAGGTCTGCTCTGGAACAACATCCAAGGCACTGCCGCCACCATTATCAATGATCACCTGCACAGGAAGAAGACCTGCTGAACGGATATCAAAACCAAAAGCCTTTTTGGCAGCGGAACTATCTGCATAAGATTGTGCAGCAACCTGCGCCCCAGCGACCAACTGCATATTGCCATAAGCCGTAGGCGGTCGAAAGGCAACTTCCTGGCTTTTATAGGAGGTACAGGCAGACAGACTGCCCACCAACAGAGCCAAAACCCCTAAAAACAAAAGAATCGATCGTCTCATGGTCAAATCCTTTCCCTGAGCGGTAAATAGCTGTCTTTAATTTTAACACAACTTCCCCGAACCAATAAATTTTGACCAAACGAATACAGGGCCACGCTACTGTGAACGTGAAACATCTTTAAGCTGACTTCGAAACCAGGTATGGACCAATAAACTGGCAAACCAATAGCTTAAAGAATGGTCGATTAACGGATACAGGCAGCGATCAAATACTCTGAGCACCGTTCTACGGCCTACACCCGAACACAGACCTCTGTGAAATGCACGTTTAACATCCAATAAAAAGGCTAGTTGCCACGTATTAGCCACCAAATAGTTACCGGTTTGATACCAGAATTTCTGCTGTTCTTTTTTAGACAACTCGGACAGACGGCCGTCAATCTCTTGAAAGAATGGTAACAAATGCAATTCTTGAACATGATCCTGCTGACGGTAGATGTCAGGCAACCCTCTCAACCATTCGTCCCGGCCTAGTGCTTCAAGATTCATGACAAGAGCATTTAGCACTTGTCGCTGGCGAAATCCTTCCTGCGCAAAGCGACGACTGGAAGTCCGCAATTCAACCGGCAACAATACCCAAAAGCCAGCGTCCCGCACCGATTGCGCTAAGCGATTGTCCTCCAAAAATCCGAGCGACTCATCAAATGGACCTATTTGATCAAAAAAACACCGCTGTAATAAATACCCCTGATCCCCATGGATACAAC
>MAXR01000447.1 GCA_001751155.1 Desulfuromonadales bacterium C00003068
AAACCCGACTGCGCGCCAAACGCCCTTGAGCCTGAACCACATCGGCTCTACTTCCAGCACCACCTTCCTGTAACTCGCGAAGCATTTGAATAATCTCTTCGTGATCTCGTGCATTTTTTTTCGCTAACATCAACAATTGTTGCTGACGATAAACCTGCATATGGGCAATGACGGCATCCAATGCAATGGCTTCTGCATTATCAAGAACTCGTTTTTCTGCGGACTCTAACTTTCTTTCCTCAGCGGAAACACGCCGATACGTTTCACCACCATCATAAAGCAATTGCGATAAAATAAGAGCCGCCTCACCGCGATCTTGGAAGGTGTGATCATCACCTCGTGCACGGGTGATTTCATCATCATGTGCTTCCGTACCGTAGCCTAATGTCATATCAAGACGAGGATAATACGCTGCTCGAACTTGATCAACTTCATGCTCAATCGCCCGCTGATTGTATTTTAAGATATCAAGACGAGGATTTGTTTTTAACGCGCCAGTAACACTTTGCGGTAATGTTGTTTCCACTGCAATGGCCGGAGATACCAGCATGGCCCCAAGCAATGCGAGCATAAAAAACCATGAGTAATAACGATAAAGTGATCTCATCTGCAACCTCCTTGAAATAATTATTCTTAAAAGAAACTTTGTAATTCTCTCATTATCTCCTACAATATAAACGTAACAGGTTTTTTACTTATGCCAAGTGAGGCACGGACTATTTTTTAGACATCACTTATGAACCCTTACTTCATAATGGATCATCAATGAAAAATATAACATCCTCGCTCCATGTAAAATCAACACCGCCACCACACAATTCGGTGCCATCCTTTAAGGCGACCGAGGTCGAAACCACTGTGCCTATTCTGCTAAGTCTATGCACATTATCTAATTTTTTGGGCTTACCTCTCACCCTTGATGTTCTTAAAACAAACCTGCCGATGGACACAGAACCACCCTCTATCGCCGCCTGTTTACGCGCGCTGGAACCGCACGGTATCCAAGCACGCAGCTTTCGCCGTCGTCATCTGCAACAACTGCCCAAGTTATCTCTCCCCTGCCTGTTGCTTCTCAATGAGCAAAACACCTGTCTTTTGCTCGACTACACCGACAACCACGCCACGATTATCTTGGCTGAAAATGATTCAAGCCCACAAACAGTCGCCATAGAAGATCTACAAAAAAACTACACCGGCTATTGCATTTTTGCCCACCTCATCAACCATCTCGATAAACGCGTTGACCCNNACCCAGGCAAGCCGATATCAACAAAACGCTGGTTTTGGGGAACAATCTTAAAGTTTTGGCCCATCTACAAACACGTATTACTCGCTACGGCGGTGATTCATATCCTCGGTATTGCTGGCCCTCTTTTTGTCATGAATGTCTATGATCGTGTCGTGCCCAACAACGCCATTGAAACCCTGTGGGTGCTGGCATTAGGGGTGGCAATCGCCTACTCATTTGACTTTATTCTGCGCAATTTGCGCGGCTACTTTGTCGATATTGCAGGGAAAAATGCCGATGTCATCATTGCTAGTCGCCTCATGCAACAGCTTACGAGTATCCGCCTCGATAACAAGCCCGACTCAACGGGAACCTTGGCCAACAATTTGCGCGAATTCGAAACGTTACGAGAATTTTTCAGCTCAACCACTCTCCTAGCATTGGTCGACATCCCATTCATCGCCATCTTTATCGCTGTTATTGCCTATATTGGCGGGCCTCTCGCTTGGGCTCCAGCCATCGCCGTGCCAATCGTCCTTCTCGTCGGCCTATCGATTCAAGTTCCTTTTCGCCAAGTCATCGAAAAAGGTTACCGCGAATCATCGCAAAAAAGCGCACTACTCGTTGAAACCATATTTGGTTTAGAAACAATCAAGACGGCGTTAGCTGGTGGACAGATTCAACATCGCTGGGAAAAACTAGTTGGTGCCAACGCTCTCACAAGCAGTCGTATTAAGGGGCTGGCAAACTTCTCACTATCGTTTTCGATGTTTGCCAATCAATTGGTGGGCGTAGCGATCATCATTGGTGGTGTGTACCAGATTTCTGAAGGTCTGATGACCCTTGGTGGACTGATCGCCTGTAATATTTTAGTTGGCCGCGCCTTGTCACCCCTGGCAACGGTTGCTGCCATGCTAACT
>MAXR01000448.1 GCA_001751155.1 Desulfuromonadales bacterium C00003068
GGTTTACCTAATTGATTCTCTACCTAAATAATCTGTGCTGCACCAATAACTACCGGTTTTGCGTGAAGCATGCGCTTAACACTCTAAGTGATTTGATGAGCAAAATTTCAAACTAGCCACGGCACAATATCCGCATGGACGGCGCGTGTTGCAAACGAAATTTGGCGATCAGTCATTACTACAAATTTTCTTTACAGCATCCACATATTCAATCGGATTAGTTCCTTTTTCAAAGCAGATGGAAGCATGGCCATCGGTTAAAGCAACAACAAGCTGCAAGAAGTTTCCATACCCAACGACAACAAATGAAGCACCTCCGCAATCGATATTTCCACGCTGCTGGGCGAGCTTCAGAAGTGTCGGGTTCACCAGAAGCTCTTCGTATTTATCACTTCCCGCATCCGAGGCTTCGGTAATATCGCCACGTTGCGATATTTCAAGATCACCGTTTCGATAGAGTGCTACATAGCGAATATCGGGTGAAAGCGCATAAATTTGGGAAGACGTGTCAGACATAGTATCTCCTGGTTGTTTGAAGCTACTTTAGACTCAAGTGTTGCAGTTTTCGGATATATTAGCATTATTTCACCTGAAATATGCAAAGATTAAGGGATTTGCGCCTAATCCCTGCACACTGGATAAACTGGATCGAAAACTCCTTTCCGAAATACAGAAGGACGCTTCTCTTAGCTCGGAAATATTGGGGGAACGGATAAAGGGCCGCACGAAGGAGATTATAATGATTGCACGAATGTGGCACGGAATGGTGCCGATTGCGAAAAGCGATGAATACCTTGTGAAAATGCGCGAAATAGCGCTACCCGGCTATCGTGGCGTCGAGGGCAACCAAGGTGCCTGGGTTCTTAACCGGATCGAGGGGGATGTCGCCCATTTCGATATGCTG
Source organism: Desulfuromonadales bacterium C00003068 (assembly GCA_001751155.1). Taxonomy (GTDB): domain Bacteria; phylum Desulfobacterota; class Desulfuromonadia; order Desulfuromonadales; family Desulfuromonadaceae; genus Desulfuromonas. The sequence goes on from MAXR01000448.1 coordinate 905, forward strand.
AGCTTTTGGGATGATATCGAAGCGATCAAACGCTTTGCTGGTGAAAATTATAGGATTTCCTATTATTTTGATTTTGACGATGATTTCCTCATCGAGAAAGAGCCACACGTCCGCCACTGGGATATGTATTCAGACTGACCTGAAAGGACACTTTGATAGCAAAGCCTCTAAACGGCAAACTTTCATCACACTCGCCGCAATCCAGAAAACGCCAGAGACCGCTTTGGGCTCAAAGGGTTCGTTCGATCATTTGTCAAAGAAAGTCTGCTTCGATCCCTAANNTAAGGCGACATTATTAAGATCGCTCAACTTCGTATTCGCTGAGCGCTTGGTTAAACACCGAGATGGCCCGATCGATCTCGCCACGATTGATGGTTAATGGTGGAGCCAGCCGGAAAATGCCGCTTGATGAACGCCTGCTAATGTTAAGGCATGCCCCTAATTGAATACAGCGCTCGCTAATGGCAGCACCGGCTTCATGGGCTTGGATTTTGGACTCGCGGTCAATCACCAATTCTACCCCGCGCAATAAGCCGCGCCCACGGACATCGCCTACAATCGGGTGCCGTTGCTGCAATTCAAGCAACCGAGATTCCAGATACATTCCGAGGTCACGTGCACGTTCGGCCAGTCCGTCACGGATAACGATTTCGACAACTTTCTGTCCCACTGCTGCCGCAAGCGGGTCGGCAGCATGGGTGGTGTAAAAGAGGAAACTCTTTTGGTAACAATCCTGTTCGATTTCTGATGATGTTATTGTGGCAGAAAGAGGCAATCCAGCACCCAGAGTCTTTGATAGGGTTAGGATGTCCGGTACGACACCGTCACGTTCAAAAGCAAAATTGTCTCCAGTTCGCCCCATCCCCGTCTGGGCTTCATCAAGGATCAACAGCATTCCGCGCTCGTACGCTTTTTGCTTTAGGGCAGCCAGATAACCTTCGGGAAGTTCGATGACACCACNNGAGCTGGCCAGTGCTTTGGCGGTCGATCATGTCCCAGCCATATTCAAACTCAGTTTGCCAGTCGTAGTGACCATCGCGATTGAACGGTGATCTATAGGCATGTGGCGTAGGAAGAGTGAAAACACCCGGAACGGTCGGGCCATGACCTCGGCGGCCGCCGGAATAGGTCGTCGCGGCGGCACCGCCTGTCACCCCGTGCCATGACCGGTCAAAGGCAACTACTTCATAACCGCCAGTATAAGTCTTGGCCATTCTGAGCGCCGCTTCGTTTGACTCCCCCCCGGTTGAAAGTGGCAGGACCCGGTCAAGACCATCAGGCAAGATGTTTGTAAGTGCCTCTGCGAATTCAATGACCGGATCGGAGAGAAATCCACTGTGAAGGTGATCCAGACTTGCAGACATTTCCTGGATAACAGCAACAATTTCCGGATGGCTATGGCCCAGAATCCCGCTCATTTGCCCCGATGTGAAATCGAGAATTTCACGGCCATCGCTATCGTAGATATACGATCCTTTGGCCCGCACTATTCTCTGACTCGCAAAATCCCCGCCATAACGGAAAACTCGGTCACGGCTTTTACCGATTTTCATCGTCTACCCCTTTTGATTGCGCTCGGCAAATCCGTTACCCGATACCGTTAAACAACAGCTCGAGATCTTCATGATGTTAGACGAAAGAATTTGATTCACAAACTTTTTTTGACGGTGCTCGGCGGATTGGTCGTGTGAAACAAAGTTGCCATATCGATTTATCACACACCTTACGCGAATGACCGCTTTGTCCGCTCAGCCGACATTGGTCGGCCTGGTCTCAATTGTCTTGGGTGAACAGCCGCTTTAAGGAACCGGCTCATGATATTTAGCGCGTGCAGCGAAGTTCCGCTTCCCGCCCTTAGTGGACTTGTCTGCTTCCGGCCCATTCCTGCCTTTCGGTCATGACTGGCTGTTCGGCACTGCGGCCCGTCAAACCGGCCATTCGTGGGCTGCGCAGTATTTTCAGATGCCAAGGACTGCTAAGCGGACGAAGCGATCACTCCGGCAC
>MAXR01000449.1 GCA_001751155.1 Desulfuromonadales bacterium C00003068
GAGATCGAAACCCTTGATCGCCTGTTAATAATGGCGGCGGAAATCGAGCTGTTGTCGTCCTCCACCGCCTTCCGCTTTGGCGCAGCGGGAGCTTATGAAGCAATCGTTAACCGCCGCATTTCAGTGTTGCGCGAAGAACGCCTTCAGGGCCGCCAATTGTTTAGCGAGTTCATGACGCGGCGCTATGACCCCGCCATGCGGACCTGCCGATCAGCGCAAGAACGCCTAAAAGACCTGTCGGCGCGCGCTGAACGTGCTGCCAACCTACTGCGAACGCGTGTGGATGTTGCGGCCTCTGAACAAAATCACGAAGTGTTGATACAAATGGACCGCCGCGCCGCCCTGCAATTACGTTTGCAAGAAACGGTCGAGGGATTGTCGGTCGTCGCGATCAGTTATTATGCCGTTAGCCTTGCGGGATACTTGTTAACTCCGATTGCCTACAAATATGGCTACGATAAATCGCTGGTGCTTGCGGTGGTAACCCTGCCAATCGTGGCAATAGTTTTTGCCGCATCCCGCCTAATTCACAAACGAATCACAAAGTGAGGTGTAAACAAGTGTAAATCGAACTTTGGAACGAAGGTTGATCTATCCGTGCGTTAGTATATGATATTTCACCGTATAGTATTATAAATTGTGCACTTTTCGTGCTTTCTATAGATTTAGTGACTAGTATTTCCAAAATACATATCAGAGCAATTGGCACTGCGCTAACGCATTGATTCAATAGAGGCATATTGGACTTGGGATTAAATAATGAAGAAATCTAACCAAATACACGGTCTAGCTGTGCGGCTTAAACAGCTGATTCGTAATTTCAGCGACGACAGCGGTGCAACTACAGTGGAATTTGTCCTCTGGGTTCCGGTGTTCATGTTTATTCTGATGATCACGGTAGACGTAAGCCTGCTATTTTTGCGGCAGTCCAACTTGTGGTACGTGGCGCGTGATACGGCCAGACAAATTTCAATTCGGCGAATACAGACTCCGGCCGCAGCCGAGCTTTATGCCGAGCAGCGTGGCACATTCGGGGGTGACGTACCAGAAGCCAAGGTGTTTATCACAAACACCGAAACGGAAGTGAGGCTACGTGTCTTGATGAAAGACGTCGGAATATTTGGTATTTTAAATATTGGTGGAAGAGCAATCAACGTTGGTAACTCAGGTCATCTGATCGCCATTGTAACCCAACGTCTTGAACCTATTTAATCGCATTTGAGGGACACCAAAATGCATAAACTTATTAGCAATACCAAACGCTTTATTCGCAACGAAGATGGCATCGCAACGGCTTGGGCCATTGGCTGGCTGATCTTGTGTTTCGCGCTCGCCGGGCTTTCCATCGATGCCACGAACGCTTGGAAAATCAAACAAATGTTGCAATCTACCGCGGACATGGCATCTCATGCTGGCGGTCTGGAGCTTGGCAACGTTAGCAACCAAGGCATCGAAGCTGCGGTAATTGCTTCGGCCAACCAATACGCCACGTTGAATATGGGGGCTGCACGCTATGGCGATGTCCTCGTTGATAGTGATATTGCAGTCGGGTACTGGAATCCTGCCACGGAAGTTTTCACTGAAATGGTCACGGGGGATCTTAACCCTCCTAGAGCCGTACGCGTGGTTACGCGCCAAGATGGTGTTAACAGCTCCAANNGTTTTTCTTGCGGTTTATCGGGTTTGACGCCTTTACCGTATCAACCGAATCCATCGTCGAGAGTTTCGTTTCAATATGCGAAAGGGACGGCTTGAAAGCGTTAGGCACTGTAAAAATGTCCACGCAGCAATCCTTCTTGGGCAAGTATTGCGTCCACGGTCAAAGCGGAATCGATATATCAGACCTTAATTTCTTCGCTGATGGAACGATCGCAAGTATGGTCGATTTGAACGATTGTGGCCCTAATGTCGACCATTGCACAGACTCATATAATCCAGGCATCGAGGCTGCATTAACGCAAGATGGATCGCAAACCTTCGGACAGCTTCTGCGGATTGATGAAACAATCGCTGCACTTCAGAATCCGTTATCAGAAACAATTGCAGAATTGAAATATATCAACCCACTTCTGGATGTTCAGTACATTGATGCCGCCGATTTTGATGCCAATGCGCTGGTATCTAACTCTATCCACGTCGTCAGATGTAGCAGACCCGGTGACGATTTGAACATGGGTGGACTTGCTAATCTGAACAATCAAGGTGGCGGGAATGATAGTGGCGCTGACACCATCGCTCAAACGATAACCAAGACCGGCGTCGTTGATGTCGCTTTAGGTTGCGATTTCACGTTTGATTCAACAATCCATTATGAAGATGCAACTTTTGCGACAACGTCGACAACCCGGCAAACTGTATCTGGTTCCGCAGGCGTTGTGCTGGGGCGTGACGATAATTGCGCCGATGGTGGCGAAGTTGCCATTATAACCAAAGGCGACGTTAGACTTGCAGCGCAGATGCAAGCCTATGACGTGGAAATGATTGTTGCGGGCGATGTCGGCCTTGCGTCACTGGGTAACAATGGCGATAGCATCCACCAAGGAACCACAATTCTTGCTGGTGGTGACATCAATGTAACAACACAGCATACATTCTCTGCTTGTAATGAAACAGAAACAACGCTTGATGCAAAATTCGTCCTTCGCTACGTCCGATAGGCTACCGCAGCGAAATACAACGCCCGATGCCGTAATTTTCGACATCGGGAATGTGCTGATAACGTGGCATCCTGAAAAACTATACGACACCTTAATGTCGCCCGATAAACGTCGGGCGATGTTTGCATCTGTTGATCTTCACCTGATGAAC
>MAXR01000450.1:0-1505 GCA_001751155.1 Desulfuromonadales bacterium C00003068
TCCTTCTTAAGGCGGCAGCCGAAGACTTGATCGCACAATTGTCCCAGCTTCCTGAACTAAGCGGGCTAGAGGACAGTCTGCCGTACGGTAAAACCGACCTCGTATTGCAACTAACCCCACAAGGGGAGGCCTTGGGTTTCACTATCGATGGCTTGGGTTCTGAGCTATTTGCGCGCCTGAACGGAATCACTGCGGCGGAATTCCCTGATGGAGTTCGAAGCAGTAAAATTGTCGTGCAGTTACCCGAAGCCGAACTGACGGCAGATTTTCTGGAACGGACATTGATGCGTACGCCGCAAGGGCAGTATGTGCCGTTGGCCGATATCGTGACCGTTGAATCCTCGCTGGGATTCTCGACAGTACAACGTGCAAACGGTTTGCGCCTAATCACTGTTTCCGGCAGCATTTCCGAAGACAACCCCGCCCGTGCGGTTGAAATCGGCGAAATGCTGGAAACCGAAATTCTTCCCGAGATTGCCAGCCTCTATAACGTCGAATGGGACCTTGGCGGTCTTGCTTCGCAAGAGGCAGATTTCCTGTCCGAGGCGTTGGTCGGCTTCGCGCTGTGCCTGCTTGGTATCTACCTGATCCTAGCGTGGGTGTTTGGCAGTTGGACCAGCCCTGTAGTTGTTCTCGCCATCATTCCCTTCGGTTTGATCGGCACGATATGGGGTCACTACTTTTGGGATATCCCGATGTCTTTGTTTACGATTATCGGCATCATCGGCATGTCGGGGATTATCATTAATGACTCGATCGTTCTTGTTTCAACTATTCAGGAATACTCGGCCAAACAGAGCGTGATACAAGCCGCAATAAACGCAACAAATGATCGCCTGCGACCTATCATGCTAACGACCCTGACAACCGTTTTGGGGCTTGCACCGTTGATGTACGAATCCAGCCGACAAGCGTTATTTCTGAAACCGACTGTTGTCACACTGGTCTTCGGTCTGGCCTTCGGCTTTTTTGTAGTTTTGCTGATTGTGCCGTCATTGGTGGTTATGCATCAGGATGTTAGTCGCCTATTAAAGTCCACGCGTAGGGCATTGTTTGACCGCGTTGTGCCTGCACGATTGCGACTCGCTATGATTCTTGCAAGCGTGGCGATTGTTGCACTCAATGTTGGAATAATCGGGTACTGGGTCGCCAATGGTACACTCGTAGCCCCGCTTAGACCATTCGCTAACATGGCAACTATGTTGTCAGGAGGAGTATTGTCATACATCGCGTCAGCGATTGCGTCAGCGATTGTCATTGTATTATTAGCAGCTTTAATGTTCGCACGACGGAACCTATTGAAATCCTAAAAGCTGTGGAGACTAAGCTCGAAACACCGAGATAGCTCCCTATGCCAACTCCATGGTTTGCGGTCACCGTCCGGTCACCCGCGCCAAATTCGACCAAATTTCACAGTATTCCACCAAACTCGAACCTTTTAGATTTTAAGCCCCACAAAATTGGTCCTTCATTTCCTTTCAATCACGTTCATTCGCGTCAATTTT
>MAXR01000450.1:1514-2088 GCA_001751155.1 Desulfuromonadales bacterium C00003068
TCGGGGGTTCGATTCCCCCTGGCTCCACCAATTCCTCCAACCTGTCAATGAATACAATAAGGTACTGGAATTGAATGACTATTTCTGAGGGATGCTACACTGGAGTGTTACAGTGAAGGTCTTACAGAAGATGTCCGGACACACCCGACTATACAGCCGTGGCGCAGTGTATTATCACCGTGCAGCCATCCCCAAAGACATATCCGAGTCGTACTCACAGCTTTCACGTCTTCATGTCGATTAGAGCAGGTGCAAGGTTCACGCAGCAAACCAACTTCATTGTTGATTTGGAAAAGCATGTGCCGGAGTTTTACGACAAGATTGGCTCGAAACTGGCTGTATGGAAAAAACCTGCACCTCAGATTAAGTCAGATCGAGCTTCAGCGATTGACGTAACTACAGATGCCCTTTCAGAGGAGGCCGACTCTTTCGAGGCGTGAGCAATGCGTCAACGTGAATGGCGATGGGCGCATCGTTTCCCAGTTGCCTAAGTCGCCGAAAGTGTTACAGTGAAGTGATACAAGTGTCATGTTGCACTTGTGGTAACATACTGAATACAAACGAAACTTTACTC
>MAXR01000451.1 GCA_001751155.1 Desulfuromonadales bacterium C00003068
ATCATGACCAGGGATTTAACCACTTTCCCCGGCATACGTAACAACAGCTTGTACTGCCAATAAAACCCCGGCTCCAATTCCGCATCAGTGATCGGTTGCACGGCCGCAGCGTCAAGCAACTTCATCATCGCAAGCACTGTGGAAGACGATGTTAACGAAGTATTGCTTCGCCCTTCGATCGGGCTATCAGAATGCAAATCGCCAGGATTTACACCAAAGTAATTCGCGATCTTCTGGTTAATCGCCTGTCTAGGCAAACTTTCACCACTGATATAACGCGCAAATTGTTGCCGATTGATGTCCAAGTCTCTTGCAACGGAAGAAACTGACGGTTTGGTTTTACAAAGTTCAGTCAGACGTTCGGCAAAATTTGTGCCTTTTGTACGCTCTTGTTTAGCGAGACTCAAAATAATCTCCCGAAAAATTTACAAAATAATTGTTCTATTAACCATTACAACCTTACGTAGATATTTACGCCTTTCAAGTGATTCGTTTCACGTTTCAGTGAATATATTTGCGCTATTTTACGCTATCATATTTTGGTTTTCTACTTTAAACGAGAATTTACATACCCTGCAGTTTGGTCTATAAATATTACCAATAGCGACAGGAAGTCTTTCCTTCCGCGGAAAAGAATTACCGCCAGCGAACCTACTGTCCCGATTTTTGGATGCAGAAGTGTCCGCGAATTTCGGCAACCGATATGTACCCCGTCGGTTGCCGAATAATTCTTCTGACGGAAAGTTCATGTGACAGTGTTCCAAGCCCGCTCTAAGTATCAAACATGGAATTTTTACTTGGATACGGCGCTGGCCTATTAACCCTTATCAACCCCTGCGTTCTGCCGGTGTTACCCATCGTTCTTGCCTCCGCATTACAAAACCACAAGCATGGCCCGTTGGCTCTCGCGGCTGGTATGTCTCTCACTTTCGTCATCCTTGGCGTAGGCGTGGCCACATTGGGTGCCAGCATCGGTCTAGACGCTGACCGCGTCAGCCAGATCGGTGCGGTTATGATGTTGGGCTTCGGGGCTGTCCTTCTAGTTCCACAATTGAATTCAAAGTTTGCGCTAGCAACCGCCGGCGTATCCTCCGATGCAGACACGCGTGTAGGGAGGCTGGACCAAACCAGTCTGCGCGGTCAGTTCCTCGGGGGCGCATTATTGGGCGCAGTCTGGTCGCCTTGCGTTGGCCCAACCTTGGGCGGTGCAATATCGCTGGCCTACAGCGGCGAAAGCCTCGCGCTCGCCACCGGCATCATGATCAGCTTCGCCATGGGTATATCCACCATCATCATCGCACTTGGTTACGGCGCCCGCGAGGCCATCATGTCCCGCCAAGCCGCCATGCGCGTGCTGGCCGAGAAATCCAAACCCCTAATGGGCATCATCTTTATCGCCGTCGGCGTCATGATCCTGACCCGTTTCAACCAGATAATCGAGGTCTGGCTATTGGACCTGATGCCAGACTGGCTCCTCTTCTTTTCCGTCTCCATATAAGGAAATCTCCCATGAACCGTCGCCACTTCCTGATCACCACCACTGCGATAGTGGCCCTACCCGTTGCCGCCTTCGCTGCTGAGGAATGGATCGACTACGAACCCGTCGTCATCCAATCGCTTCTGGATGACGGCAAAACGGTGCTGGTAGATTACTCCGCCGTCTGGTGTTCCACCTGCAAAGCCCAGGAACGCGTAATGGACGACCTACGGGACATGAACCCCGCCTATAACGAGGCCATGGTGTTCGTCCGCGTAGATTGGGACGACTACGGTCGCCACGCCGTAACCACCAGCCGAAAAATCCCCCGCCGATCGACTTTGTTGGTTTTACGCGGCAGNNGAGTTGGGCCGGATCGTTGCAGGGACTAGGGTTAAGGATATTGAAGCGTTGATGGATTTGGGGCTTTAGTCGTCATACCCATTTGTCAGCAATTCAACTAACGGTATGTTGATGTAATAATTATTCACACCCTTGCTTACCTTTTCGATCAAACCCGACTCGGCCAACTGGTCAAGATAACGCCCGGCTGTTTGCCGCCCTACCCCCAGTTCATCGACCACATACTCAATCCGCGTATAGGGATGCTTAAAGAGGTTGTTCAGCAAGTCCTGTGAATAGATTTTTTGATGCTCAGTCCGCATGTGCGTTTTATATGCCCCCATCAAAGCCTTTATTTGATCAACTAGGAACAGCGTTTGTTTCGATGTTTGATAAATAGCGTCGAGCATATACAAAACCCAAGGCTCCCACTCTCCAGTATCGCGGGTACTTTGAAGCAACTGATAATAGCCCGCTTTATTTTGCGTAATATAGCGACTTAGATACAGGATTGGGATTTCCAGCAAGTCTTGTTGCGTAAGATACAGCACGTTCAGTATCCGGCCTATTCTGCCATTTCCGTCCGAAAATGGGTGAATGCTCTCGAACTGGTGATGTACAATCGCCATCTTTACCAACGGATCGAGGTCACACTCCTCAGAGTCGTTAATAAAAACTTCAAGTTTCCGCATATGCCGAAGAATTTCGGCGCTTTCCTGCGGTGGTACATAAACGATATCATCGTGATCATTCTTGAGTACCGTTCCCGGTAGAGTTCGAAATTCTGCGGTCGTTTCCTTTAGTATCTGGTAGATTTCGATCAACGCATTGTTGGTGATAAACCCACCGGTCTCCAAAAGGCGCTGAAATCCTTGTTTCAGCGCCGCATTATATCTTGCGACCTCTTTTGCTTCGGCTGAACCAAAGACCTCCCTAGTTGCTTCTATTTGAAACAGCTCATCTTGTGTTGTGACAATATTCTCGATCTCGGAACTAGCTTTGGCTTCTTGCAAAGACAGCGTATCCAGCAAAATACCTTGGTTAGGAATACTCGCGGCGCGTCCCTTCAGCTCCGCTAAATATCGATGCGCTTTGGCGGCAGCCTTCAGTATCGCCTTACTTTCCACTAGCTCGGTGGGTGGAAGGGCCGGAATATCGTAAGTCGGTTTCAAAGCAGCCTCAACATGATTCAATAATCCAAATTTTGTAACACATCACGCTCTATATGTTACAATTATTCAATTATTGCAACATATCAAAAATCCAAATTCTCCACACTCAGCGCATTATCCTGAATGAACTCGCGGCGCGGCTCGACCACATCACCCATCAGCTTGGTGAAAATCTCGTCGGCTTCGTCCATATGCTCCACCTTCACCTGCAACAATACGCGCGCTTCGGGGTCCAGCGTGGTTTCCCACAACTGACCGGGGTTCATCTCGCCCAAGCCTTTGTAGCGTTGCAACGACAGGCCCTTCTCGCCTTCCTTGAACACTACATCCAACAGATCGGATGGCGCATTGATAACGTTCTCGCGGTCCTTGCGAACCAACGCTGCGG
>MAXR01000452.1 GCA_001751155.1 Desulfuromonadales bacterium C00003068
TTTCCAGTTTTCAGTTGAAAACGCATAAAATGTCAATGTCGTAACGCCCAAATCGGGACTGGCCTGTACGATATTTTTAACGCGACTCGCGCCACGTTTGTGACCGATTAGTCTTGAAAGCCCACGCGATGTGGCCCAGCGACCATTGCCATCCATGATTATTCCGACATGCATACTTGGCCTTCCGTAATCGCTGTGATGTTCGCCAACTCTCGTTTTGGCATTATCGCGAGTTTAAATAATTGTTCAAAGCTGTACGGCTGACAGCGGTTACTTTTCCGATTTAGGACGTTTGTCCCTTACGTACTTGGCAACTTGTAGCTGGAGCATGTTAACAAATCGTTTCTACAGGTTTACTTTTTCGCAGACATACAAAGAAAAATTTGTAACCGATGGTGGTTGCTGTCAAAAAGACTGGTACGACGGGAGATGTTGAGCGGGTAAGCCTGCAAGACAAGGCTTTCTTCAAAACGGAACCAAAAGAGCGTATTAAAAACTTAGCACGAACCAAACCTTAACGTTAACGACGAGGGAGGTCGGGTGCTTCTTTACACCGCTACAGAATTCGGCGCTGGCGACTCCAGGTTAACCGGTTGCGAAGGTAAAATGGCTAGAGTTGGCGGAGGATAATTCACAAGTGAAAGGTCGCGACGCACCACGCCTGCCTGTGCGGAGTTTGTGTCGAAAGATCGCTGTCACCAGCTTAACGAACAATCAGGCTTTGCAAATTGGGAACCTAGTTCACCAATTTGTATATCCCGGTTTTCCGGTTGCCTACCGTGTCTACAAACTTTCGGTCACGGAGCCTCTTCAACGCACGGTAGAACGAAGACTGTGTCGGCGAATCAAGAATGCTGTGATTGAGAAGGTTCTCGGTTTTTGCACCGTTTTCAAATTCTTCCAACGAGAGGACAGCGAGTATGTTTCGCTCAAGTTTTGTAAGCTCTGTTAGGCCCAGTTCGGACTCTAAAGAACGAAGCACGGCAAGCATATGGGCGTACCCGTTCAGCTTTGTATTTTTAGTAGTTTTCATTGGCATTTCTTCATCCTTGAGGCGTTGCGCAAATCATACGTCCGCGTCATATTGGCGGTTTCGAATACCTCTACCGTAACATATACTGCTAAAATAAGAATGTATCTGATCGTATATCTGCGAATAGTTACGGATATTTTCTCAACTCTTTGTGATATTCACCCTAAAGGTGGGGCTATTCGCAATGAAATGCAATGATAAAGCGTAACAAGTAACCATAGGTTGTGGGACATCTATAGATGATAGGGCAGCAAGTATGATAGAGCTCTGGAAAAGCTTTCCAAAGTGGGTGTGGGTAATTGCAATTTGCAATTTTTCCGTTCTGCTTTTTGAACTAAAAGTAATATTCCCGATTGAGCGATCCATTAGCTCGCACTACCCAAACATTGTGAGCCTCATGTTTCTGCCGCACGCAGTTCGGGTGCTCAGCACTGTTATAATCGGACCAAAAGTATTTTTTGTACTTTTTCCTACAACACTGATTACAGGCTATTTTCTGTACGAAAGTTACGCGGGCGGTCTATCCCTGCCCTTGATTATTGATGCCTTTTCCGCCGCGATATGTGCGCCCATTGCTTATCTTGTTGTCAAATGGGTCAACCGGAATAACCCTGCGTTTGAGTTAAGCCTCAGAAACTGGCAAATGGTTGCCTTGATTGGTGTGATCGCTTCCGTGGCGAATTCAATTATGCGAGCGGGCTTCCTAGGCCATTTCGAAAGTGTTTCGCATGTTATTGATTTGGTGACCAAAGTGATAATAGGTGACATGGCTGGGCTGGCGATCGGCCTGCTTGCGCTGGTTTTTACGTTCCGGCTGATTAGACGGGGCCAGATATAGAGGCAAGACCTGTCATTTCTCCTGTTAACCGGAACTTTTTATTTATAAACACCGAGGCACTACGGCCCCGTAGCTCAGATGGATAGAGCGGCCCCCTCCTAAGGGGCAGGTCAGAGGTTCGAATCCTCTCGGGGTCACCATTTGCAAAAGTTTCAGGAAAGTTAAACACGCCATGAATGCACCCGACTTTAGTTTTGAGATAAACTGCAATCAGTCGCCGGTCTGTGGCATTGACGAAGCTGGCCGTGGTCCGTGGGCGGGACCGGTGGTTGCCAGTGCAGTGATCTTGAATCCCGCACTTATCCCCGATGGCCTGAACGACTCCAAGAAACTGACGGCCAAGCGACGGGATGCGCTGTTCGATGTGATTAACGAGGTTGCACAAGTCGGTGTCGGCATCGCCACGGTTCAGGAGATTGACGACATCAATATCCTGCAAGCCACGTTCCTAGCAATGCGCCGCGCGGTGGAGGCCTTGCCGCAACCACCCGCCTACGCCCTGATCGACGGTAACAAAATTCCGCCGAACCTGATTTGTGAGGCAGAGGCCATTGTTAAGGGCGACGGGCGTTCTGTTTCCATTGCGGCGGCCTCGATCATCGCGAAAGTTACACG
>MAXR01000453.1 GCA_001751155.1 Desulfuromonadales bacterium C00003068
GGCGGGGACCGCTAACTTCAACAGCAGATTTGATAAAAATCCTTAAAATAAAGGACGAAAATCCACTTCGCCTTACAAGATTGCAAAATCAAATGATTGGAGAGATCGAGCGGGTGGAAGCTACTCTTGAGATGTCCAGTGTGTTTTTAAAGGTCCCCTGGACACCGGCGAGCATATACGGTGAATATGACGCCGCTAATAATATGTTTCAGATTTTGGTTCCAGGTACATTGATATTGAATTCAAGTCATACAATCGTAAATCTCAAAACTGTTATTAGCCCAACTTTTCCAAGCCCTTTGTCTTTCGGAAGCATGAATTCTAATACAGTTTGCTGCGGTAGTGACTATATCAGTAGGGCCGGGAAAAGTGGTCAAAAAGGGTATATCGGAATGCGCAGCAGTGGTTATCAGATTGTTAGATTGTACATGGACACCTCGAACACTGCTGAACGTATATATGACGTCGATAATGCCAACAATTTATATGTGAAAAGCGAATGTGACCTTTCGGTGGCTGAAAATGAAAATATTTTAAATTATGCACTTGTTTGCCCCCTTATTTGGATGGAAATAGGGGAAAGGGTAGGGAACCGCGTACAGACTATTGCAGAAATCATTTGGACTGACGGAAAGTATAAAATGAATTTTTACTGAGCCGATACCTACGTTCTGCTCATCCCAATCGATACCGCCCCTGTGCCTTCGAAAACCGTTCTTCTACCGAAATCGAATGTTCTTCGACCAAACGCAGCAACGCCTCAACATGTTTTTCCATAAAGACCTCGAACTCGTCGGCGGGCACATCGGAAATAGCGGCGCGAGTGATAAATATCCCAGATAACAGCGCATCCAGTTCCCGCATTTTTGCAATGCGGTTCGCGTGGATTACATTCCTCGGCAGGACACCAACGCGGTTTTGCAGAAGATCGTTGCTAATTACACCAGCAACCTGGGAGTTTTTGTCTATTGCAGTTTGTGTCCGACTTGACGTGGAAGCGGGCATTAAAAGAAGAGTTGCAAAACGCATTTACGGCCCATAGCTGCCCTTCGAGACCACGCCCATTACAGCGCCGTGGCAACTGAAAGCAGTAGTCGTTCGCAGCAACCACATATAGGTCTTGTGGTCTAGGGCAGCTAAGCGGGCAAACCTGCTTTTGGTTAGAGACATGCTTAATCCCCTCTTTGCCAAAGCCGGTCAATAATCACTCCTATTCTGAATGGCAGCTTTGTATCATTTGACTAGCTATTTAAGCAGCGTTCCAAGACGAGTGTACTATACTATGGGGGATGGGTTCTACGGAAATAGGCGGCATCTGTTTCTTAGATGACCGCACGGGCCTATTGCAAATCGGTTAAGTTGAAACCAGCGTTTATGGTGCTTATGATGTAAATCAAAGCGAGTGTGGTTCTCTTGTATGTATACACTCCGATAGAAGCGGTTTAGGAGCGAACCCATGGCTGACAAGCAACGCGAAATCGAAGCTACGCTAGGCGTGGGCAAGTCTCGCCACCTAGTGCCGCGTTGGGTCTATTATCTGGTACTTGCCGCGACTCTTCTCGGTGGTTATTTGTGGTGGAATACCGAGGCCGAGATGCGCCGCGCCGTGACCTACCAGACCGAAGCCGTGAGCCAGGGTAGTCTGCGCGTTACAGTGACTGCAACCGGCACAATTGAACCTACAAACTTGGTTGAAATTTCCTCGGAACTCTCCGGCACGATGGAGGAGGTTTTGGTTGATTTCAACGACACCGTTACCGCAGGGCAAGTACTGGCCTCTCTGGATACGACGCAACTTGAAGCGCAACTGGCTGTACAGGAGGCATCGCGCGCCGCAGCAAATGCCCGACTGCTGAGTGCCGAGGCCAGTCTGGTAGAGGCAGAATCGAGTTTCGAGATCGCTCGACAGCTGGATGAACGTGGTGTCGCATCAGAGACAAACCTGACGTCCGCGCAGGCGGCGTTGGCTCGGGCGCAGGCGAATGTAGCGATTGCGCAGGCCGATCGAAATC
>MAXR01000454.1 GCA_001751155.1 Desulfuromonadales bacterium C00003068
TCAGACGGGTTGCCGCCGATTTCTGGCGTGACAAGACCTTCGCGCGCCATGATCGCACGCATTTTCAAAATGATCCTGCGCAAATAGGCAGGATTTATAGACATCTCATTCATGATTCATCTCCTATTGGCGTGGTGTGATTTTACAGATTCTTTTACCAACACGCATTGATTTCGGTCAAATGGTGAAACTGTCAGTCTTGCCCCTTCAACTTTTATCAAGATGGAAGTTTACTGCAATTCGTTTACCTTTTCAAATGATGTCCACCTCCGTAAGTGTACTGCTAAATGATTAAAAAAGCCAATTTCGATAATGCAAATCTGTTCCATAAGTGCTGACGGGAGCTCTCGGTCTTCGAACAAGGTTTAGGCTGAGGTAAGTTTGATGCGCAGGGCATCTCCAGTATGAATACTCTATGATCAACGCTGATTACCAGCAACCTGCCATTCGAGGAATGGACCGAAACCTTCGGCACCGAGCGCCTCACCGGTGTTCGNNACGTTTGTTGGAAAGAGGTGAGCAACTACGATTTGAACCGTGAAGATTTGAGATTAGGTCTGCAGCTTTTTATAAACGTGCTGGCCTCAGATATTCCAACTACGTCGGTCTGAACACCATTAGGTAGAAGACTATCACTACCGCCGGAAAGGCTAGTGATCCAAGGATGATCCACCATTTATCTAACCTCCAATAACGCTCAGGTAGTGCCTCATTTGCTTCCATTGCCTGATGCACAATATCCCGCATCTTGATTTGCATCCACACAACCGGAAGCCAGCAGACTCCGGCAAATACACAGAGGGCAAGGCTCCACATTATCCACAGATCTGTAAATTCGTGACCAGCTGCAAAGACCAGCCAAGTTCCAGTGATAAGCTGGAGTATCACCGCAGGCGTTGTAAACAGCCAATCGGCGATCACGACATGGCGCACAGCGAAATAGATACTGGCTGTATCTTTGGTCCGGTTGGCCATGAACATATAAAAAGCGCTGCCAATTCCCGTGCCAAAGAGTATGGTGGCGCTTATGANNCTTATGATGTGAACCCATTTAAGAAGAAGATATTCCATTTTTCCAAAAGTACATAAATGAACAAAGAAACAACAGACAATAACGCGCCGATTTTCCGTGAAATATTTGGAGACAGCTGGGAACGGCTTCCTGTCGTTATGAAAAAACATTACGCGGTGCGCCCAAACAGTGATGATGTCGTTACGGTTGAAGGGCGTCTGGATATCAAAATCTCACCTTTAGTCAGCCTGATGGCTCGATTGACAGGCATGTTATTGGCCTATTCCGGCGACGACGTGCCGGTAACCGTGGTGTTCGTAAGTGGCGCGGGATCAAGAACCTTTCACTTCGACCGGACATTCCACTTCCCTGATAGGGGAGACGTGAAGTTTCGTTCCCGTATGGAACACGTAAAGGATAACGTGCTGGTGGAGTTCATGCGGTTCGGGATTGGCTGGAAGCTGGCATATGAATGGGATGGGCACAAAGTTATTCTTCGACATCGTGGTTATGTTTGGCGCATATTGGGACGTATGCTCCCAATTCCGCTGGAACTGATAATCGGGAGGGGCCATGCAGAAGAGCTGCCTCTATCAGATGACAGCTTCAGTATGTGGACCCATTCCAAGCATCCACTCTTCGGGAAAACTTTTGGATATGCCGGAGAATTTAAAATTACGGAGGTTTCATGCAACCAGTTCTAATCCTCGGTGGGTATGGCAACTTTGGCAAGCGTATCGCCACAGCACTTACGCTAGATGGAATTCCTGTCATCATTGCCGGAAGAACGACTGAAAAAGCGAAGCGACTGGTGCAAGAACTGCCTGAAAATTTGGCTACAGCCGCAATCTTCGATGTGTTCAGCGGATTGGAACAGGAATTGGAAAGGCTCAAACCCGTAGTTGTTATTAATACCTGCGGCCCGTTCCAATCTAGCGATTATAGTGTTGCTGAAATCTGTATCCGGCGGGGTGTTCATTACGTCGATCTGGCG
>MAXR01000455.1:0-181 GCA_001751155.1 Desulfuromonadales bacterium C00003068
GCTTTGTCAGCCCCAACGCGGCCCAGAAGTGTTAGATAGCTCCAGAAGGCTATGATTGAACCGACAATGGCGAGGAAGAACAGGCTTGAAAGGAAGGGAACGGTCGTAGGAAAGCGCATGGGTTCATCAAAGAGCACGACAGCAATCAACAACGACAATGCTCCATAGGTCATGCCCCAGC
>MAXR01000455.1:277-1421 GCA_001751155.1 Desulfuromonadales bacterium C00003068
GATCTTGGACATCATATTGCCGAGTGACGCTAGATAGGTTGCTGCAACACATATTAAAATTGCTGGTAGCAATCCTTGTCCTGTCAGCGTGGTGATATCTTCTGCAAAGACCAGTGTAATACCGGACAGACCGATTATGGCTCCAATAACTGTGCTGCGCTCAGGTCGTTCACCAAACAAAATGGCATTATTTGCCATATTCATCGTGATGATCAGCGAGAAAATAACAGCAATCAGTCCAGTGGTTAATCCAAGGTCGGTGGCTGTATAAAATAGCACGTAGTTCCAACCGAACAGGAATGAACCAAGTAAGAAGAATTGACCATGAGTGCGCAGCGAGTGGCGATTGCGTGATCGCATAATGCTGATTAAGCCCTGTAGCAAAACGGCGGCAATCACATAGCGGTAGAGAACCGATTGCATGACGCTGACTTCATCTACTTGATACTTGGCCAGAATCCACGTGGAACCCCAAATCGAAATGGTCAGCAGGTATAGGATGAGATTGAACAATGAGGGCTTTCAAACAGGGCAATGATTTTCGATTATCACAGATATATTCTCTTGCAACCTAGTTATGTTGTTCTTGAAAGCACACATTTGAATGCTCTCGATACAGTTCCGCTGGATGTCTTTGTGCAGATAGCTTTAGATGTAACCCGACCTTTGAAATGGATTATGTGGAAAACGAGATGACCAACGATACGAAAATGGCAGGCGGATGCATGTGCGGCGCAGTGCGATATGAAGCTACAGGCGACACATTTGGTGTAAACCATTGCCACTGTAAGAGTTGTCGCAGGCACACTGGCGGACCAGTTGTAACCTTGGCTGGATTTATGGCCAACCAGATTAAATTCAGCGGTGTTGAGCGCAAAATCTATGAGTCTTCTGAAGGTGTGGGGCGTGCATTTTGCGGTAACTGCGGAACACCTTTGACATGGGAAGGTGTCAGCAGCACACGAGGCGGGCCGATTTTCGAAATCCATATCAGCACTTTCGACAATCCTGACGTTCTAGTGCCGAACGGTCATTCCTTCGACTCCGAGCGCATCTCCTGGTTTGATATCGCGGACAACCTGCCACGTTTTTCAGAGTTTAACGGAGATGGGACACCACTGCGCCATGGTCCAGTCAGCGAAGG
>MAXR01000455.1:1452-2100 GCA_001751155.1 Desulfuromonadales bacterium C00003068
TGACCTGCTGAAGGAATTGATTTAATTCGACGTTGTTGTCGAAATGTCCAAATTAGTGCGCATCGATTTTTCCTGACGCCAACTTTGCATACTGTAAATCCCTAGTACAGCCCAAGTGAGTGGAAACGCAATCGCGTGCCATTTCGTGAAAGGATCGCAAAAGATCAGCAGGTAATCCAACCGCCAAATTTTCTGCGCAACGCACGAATGTCTGCTCTTGGGAAGCTGCGCTGCAGCATGGAGTAAACCGCTAATGGCAGCTAAGGGCCGAAACCTGCAGTTCATGCTGGTCGGCCAATGGCAGTTCCGGGCNNGAATAAACCGCTAATGGCAGCTAAGGGCCGAAAACGGCCTCTGTCAATTTGGGCGGGAAGCAGACATCCGCTGCAGGTGCAAAACAATCACTCTCATGCTCCAAGGGCAGTTATTCGAGGAAATGCAGTTAAGACCTCTCTATCTTTAACCGATTTGAGCAACGCCACATACAATATCTTCCAGACCTACTGCCCGAACTTGGATGTTCTTAATGATTTACAGCCAGTGACGTATTTCTGAAATGCTTCCATCAGTACCTACGGAACAGAATTCCATTATTTAATGGAGGAGAGAGACCCAGATTTGATGAAAGAAAAAAATTATACACGCCGA
>MAXR01000456.1:0-1153 GCA_001751155.1 Desulfuromonadales bacterium C00003068
CCACACAAATGCGCTTTGCCCAACTCTCAGGCAAGGTGTAATCCTTTGAAAGCAGGTGAATGATGACATAAGCTTTGTCTTTTCTCTTGGGTCCCTGATAGGGCGTATTCAGTATCAATTGTGTTTCCGAATCAACCTTTGCTATGGTATATTGCGCTGACTCACCCAGTATCTGGAAAGTCCTGCCAGCCAGTTCCTTGCTCCATGCTGTGTTCGTACCATTTACAACGGTAGAGCTATTGGACGCTGCGATCTTCCCAACACTGTAGTGGGACGGGATCACAATGTTACAGGGCATATCAGCATAAGGTAACTTCCCGGCAATAGTATAGGATTGTCCTGAAACGCTAGGTCCCTTGTAGCCTCGGTCCAGCGTCAACTCCCGGGTGGCCGGGTCCACGTCCAAAATCGTATATGACGTTTTCTGATCCCCTGATTTGAACGTCAAGCCAATCTGTTTCTTACTCACCTTAGACCCGGTAACTTTAACGGTTGTGGAGCCGCCGTCAACCTTAACTGTTCCCCCGGTATAGACCGAAGGGATCTTCACCAGCACACGTAATCGGCTCTCTGCTCCATTGACAACAGATTCACTTCCTATAATACTAAAACTATCAGGGCCGATGTTGAGTTTGGCTCCCACGTAAGCATCGGTCGGATAGGTGTCGAGGATATCAGTTCCGACCTCACGCTCAGTTTTGCCGGTATTTGTGACAGAAACTACGTGTCCAACCATTGCATTCATAGGCTCTGGTTGATAGTAAATGCGGAACTCACGCGTATCCGGCGCCTGTCGCTCATGAGCAGGAGTCCACAACCAGCTTACCCGCAAACCAACAAGCGTATCCCTGTCCACCGGTTTCAACGAGGCACGCCAGTTGTCGTAATCCGCGTCCTTCAACACCATCGGATCGGCTGGATCCAGCGCATGGGCTTCGATCCCCGCGGGCGGCGGGGGAGGTATTTTATCAAGCAGATGCACGGCGAAGGAGTGAATCGAGCGGTCGCCNNCGCCGGGTCCTTGTAGTACCAGGGGCGCGGGTCGGAAACCGGCGTCCACTGATACCATTGGGCCGGCGAGCTGTTCGGACTGTGGCGACCGAAGATGTCAATTCCGCTCACCTTATAGCTATACCAACCGTCCTCCAGGCCA
>MAXR01000456.1:1232-1810 GCA_001751155.1 Desulfuromonadales bacterium C00003068
CATCGAGCGGCCGGGTTATTAGCAGAGGCTTGTCTTTCGTGATCGGGTCATACTGATTATCGGCCGGCGCGTTCGCAGGCTCCTTTTCGCTCCGCTTGGTGCGCCACACGTGGTACATCACCGACTTTCCGGGCACGATCGCCCCGGCCTGCATATCCAGATCCCATCGCAGACCTGCGTTGTTCTGTGCGTCTATTAGCTTTTGTTTGTCTTTTGGCTTTTGTTCTTTTGGGACGTATATGAAACCACCGGGCAAGGAATAGACTCTGGGATCATCCGGCAGGTCCAGCGGCTGCGGCGTCTCCAATTTCTTGTTAAAGACAATGTAGCCATCCAGGTTAGGAAAGATTCCTTCGGCTAGGTCTGAGAAAATTCGTCTAGGATCACCTTTAAAGTAGTCCGTGTTATCGGCCAGAATCAGGTAATCATAGGCCACGTGGCGTTTGGCAGTCTGGTCTACCCAGTAAAGACCGACCATCTGTGCCATCTCTGGATTCAGAGCTCCGAGCAATACCAGATTCAAAGGGTACTGCCGAGGCATCCGCGGCGCTTCTTCTTCCGATCCTGTTGGCATAAGA
>MAXR01000456.1:1816-3470 GCA_001751155.1 Desulfuromonadales bacterium C00003068
CGTCAGTTGGGTATATGAATTAACCGCTTTGATGGTATATACTGGCTCATTTACATAGATCTGGAAGTTCAAACCGACCAGTTCAGGAGTCCAATTCGTGCCGGTACCCTTCACGGTGGTATCCCCTCGCTTAATCTCAACCGTACCGCTGTCATAAGCGGGAACTGGCATAGAACGATACGCCATTTTGGTTGTGCCAGGGCCTCCGGAAACAAGATAAGCTAATTGGTCATGCAACTGACCAAATTTATCTTTACAGGTCATGTAGGGAACGCCGCTGCGCGAAACACCATCGTATTGTCGGCTCAGAACCAATTTGCTGTCAGAAACGACACTCATAATCGTATAAGCCGTCGAATCGCCTTGCACCTTGAGGAGAGAGCCTGTAAATTCTTCATCTTTAGCTAATTCTTCTTTCCAATGGGTTCCGCTACCCGTGACGATAGGGGAACCATTAACGACAGAAACGGTTCCGTTACCGGGAGTAGATGTTGATTCAACAAATTTATCAGGCTTACCGTATAAGACCCGTTTTCGTACCAAATCTCGTGCATTTTCGATGTCCTCGTTCACACCTAATGTACAAGGATAGTCCGGATGGAATACCGGCAGGTGCATGGGGTAGGGGAAACCCGGTACCGGCTCCCACCCCTTCGTTGCTTCATCGGAAACGAGCACAAAGCACAGATCTATCAAAGCCGCCGGCCCGGAGCCAATTCTCACGGCGTTGATAACATCGAACTCCAGGGTTACCGACACGACATCGCCGGCGTTGCCCCTAGCCATGGTCTGAGCGACCGGTACCTCGTCCATCATAGCAAATACTTCGATCCTAGCGTCAAGGCGAAACCCAACGGTAACATCAACTCGGCGAACCAGTTCCTTTTGGTCAAATCTAAAATACAGCACGCTCCGGTTCTCCAGGTCAAACTCGACCTTCTTATCACCTCCCGGGGGAAAATCATCAGTCAAGCTTATGATCGTATCACTATCGATCTGGTGACCCATAAGGTTCAATACATTATCTGGCAAGTCTCCTGGCTGATAACTGCTCATCATCTGTTGCAAAGAGATCAGATTACCTTCTCGATGCTTGCGGCGGAAGAGGTAATAGCCGTACCAGGGGAAGTCCAGATCGCGCTTGAAGGCCCAGCGCAGGTGGATGCCGTCCACAAGCTCAGGTTGAATTGAGTTCGGGGGGATATCGTTCAAAATACCCAATCCGACCATTACCAGGTTATTTGTTTGCAGAGCCATCTATCTACACATAGCCCTATTACCGAGTAATATGGCGCACTTTTCCTAAAAGGGTTGTGCAAAGCTTCCCAAAATCTCCTGTATCCTCATGCCTTTCGTATCATTC
Organism: Desulfuromonadales bacterium C00003068; assembly: GCA_001751155.1. Lineage (GTDB taxonomy): Bacteria > Desulfobacterota > Desulfuromonadia > Desulfuromonadales > Desulfuromonadaceae > Desulfuromonas. Next base: position 3,180 of record MAXR01000456.1, read on the forward strand.
CGCTGAAGGAAGCTTCTGCATTCACCTCATTGTCCCTAACCAAAATACGTAGTCTGGATCGCTTAACCAATCTCTCAACCGCGGCGCCCATCTGAATACCCCTTTCTCTTCACCTTTCTCGAGCATTTCAAGCGCCTTCTCAAAACCCCTTTTAAATATTCTCATACCTTTCGTCTCTTTTAGTTTTTCGGCAAGTGCCGAAAGGTTCTTCATAAGCATTTCGTTAACTATACATCCTCCATGTTTCGCATACCACATTGCCGCTCTGTATAGCGCCTTATCTAAAAATCT
>MAXR01000457.1 GCA_001751155.1 Desulfuromonadales bacterium C00003068
GCGGGATTTTGTGTGACAAAAACCACCCGTTTTCAACGGTTGAGCGCTATGGTCATTGGTATTACTGTCGCGGGCAGGATAAAAAAGCGGGTATCCATTCATCACTCATGAAATGGAAACTGTTTACCAAGGACAGGCAGCTTGCGGTGCGAACGGCTAAAGAACATATTGAGTAAAGGCTAAAAGCGTCGGCCAATGGCCGACCTACCGAAACCAAAGCGGCAATGGTTTTAAGATTTAGTTATTTAGCACCACCCTCCCCCATTTGCCGCAGCCGAACGCAATGAGCGCCAACGAGAACGGGTGCCCGTAAACTGTCTGAGCGCAGCGAGTTTTTACGGGTTTCTCATTGTAAGCGATTGGAGTGAGGGAACCCGAAGGGCAAGACAACTGCGGGTCATTTTTTGCTTACTTTTGGATGACTCTAAAAGTAAGGCGGTGGGCGAGGCCGCTTACCCCGCATTACTTCAGCCCATGATGGTTATTACCAGTCGTTCAATATTGATCNNTCAGCCCATGATGGTTATTATCAACCGTTTCTGAGTTGATCACATTTCACAAAACCAATAACCAAGTTCGCGAGTCTCGTCTCGCAGCCGACGTACTTTTTTATTGTGGAGGCTATTGCAGTTAACAAATCTACTGCGAAAAATACTGAATGGCCCATATCTCCGATAATCCTCGACAAATAGCCCTGCTATTCGCTCTCAAATTTTCGAAAATCTGAACTCATCCATTCTTCTTCTCGTAACGATCCGTTAACTTCAATAACCTCCAGTCCTCAAAAAAGTAAGCAAAAAACGGCCTTGAAGTTCACGCCTGCAGCGGGCCGCACTCAACCAACAATGTGTCCGTCTCCCTCTTACATAACATTGGCGGCTCGTCGGCCTCTCGGGCCTCCAAATCAGTTTTAATTCGTTATGATGGTATAGAGTATTTTGGTTGAGTTTCATCTTCAAATTACATTAGTGGAACCTGAACTGTTTTGATGAATAAAAAACTTAACCATGCAATAGTTTACCAGTGGTCGATGACCACTTTTCAACGGCTATGCCAAAAGGGGACGTTCTGGCTTAATTGCTTCAAGATGAAGCACTGGGTCAGGCTAACAGAGGGGAGTAAGTATGGTTTGTTTGCGTAATAGTGTGATGGTTATCGTGGTGATGGTGGTGCTAACCTGTTCGACGGCATTTGCTCAGTCGATTGAATCGATTGCGGCTGACTATGTGATTGAAGAGTATTCCTTTGACCGAACCGAGAAAGAGATTGTTTTTGATAAACAAGCGATTCACTACAATAGTTCTTACGCGGTGCTAAAATCGGCCGCCTACTATGCGGATGGTTCATCAACGGATAATGCTGTCGCCGATCTGGTTTTTGTATTGTGTTTTAAGAAGCAAGATCAGTGGCATATTGTCTACGATTTAAGCCGCTCCGATATGCCAAGTGCTGAGGAGTTGAACGCCATGAAGAAAGAGTTCCCCAGTGATTTCCCTAAATCGTTATTACCTCAATTCTGGCAACGGTTACTTAAATAGGTCAACTCATCCACATGTAGATCATGCCAGCCGTCGGGTAACTGGCCGACAATAAAAAAATTGTTGTGGGTGAAAGACCAACACGGTCGGCAACAAAAAAGGGTAGCAACCCAGGTACGACCACTACCACCGCCCAATCACGATCAATATGAAAGACGGTGTCATTTAAAAATCCAGCCCCAAACCAATAGACCCACGGGATAAAAGAGTAAAGAATTGAAGCTACTATGCGGATTAACATGTGTAGTGGGGTACGATGACACAAAGGGGCCTGGCCAAGAAGGGTGAGATTGCGGATGAGAGCCAATGCGTTGTAGATTCCACCTAAAATGAGTAATATTGCGATCAGTGCAGTTATAGCACTCAGCAGACCGATAAGCGGGGCCTCGCTAAAATCAAACCACAGTGGTAACGATTTAATATTCCAAATAATCAGACCACTGATAAATAATGCCATCATCACCGAGCCAAACTGAGCAGTAACAAGACCCGATGTGGCAACTTGAATATCTTTGTCGCACTCTTGACAATGGTATGTTTGAAAAGAGCCTTCACGAAAAAAAGGGATGATTGTCGGTGCTTCACCAACCTGTTTACCTGCTTGCATCGCCTTATGGCAGGTAGGGCAATAGCGTGATAAAGGGTCAAGATCGATTTTCATATAAATAGTCCCTATTGAAATAAGTGTGTGATGTTAGTATGTCACAATTAAATGCACTCTATATAAAAGTGGTATAAATGTCATCCGTTCACTGCAGGTTTATGCATTGGTTAACCCAATGATGATCGTAATTACCCTCGTTAGGAATATTGATGAAAAAGCTGAGCCGCTACCTACTGTTTTGTTGCGCCATTATTATTGCATACCTAATGGGTTCAATGAATGCTCAATGGCAGGAGACGAGCATCTCACAACCAGTTCAATCCCAGAACAAAGTGTTTGAGCAACGCGTTGAACACTACCAACCGAGTTGTCAGCAACTCAGCCATCTTGGCCGTTCACCATTGGTACAGCAGGGAAACGATCTGTTTTTTGTCTACACCACGAAAGATTATTTTTATGTCGTTGGCATGAACCTTTCGCCTCAAAATGACCCGCTTACTCATTGGTGGGGCGGTGAGCGCAGTAACGCTATCAGCCGGCATTGCCAAGAGTAGTCTGTTACACCATCAATATTTCCCCCTCATGACGTAGCTCATAACTTAAACGAGTGCCTTTCACCACCGTTAGCACTAGGCTCCCCCTGTTTAACCCCACCACGAGCCAAATAGGTTTGCGCTACGCGCTGTTGCTTTATTGCTTTAGTTGACCACGACAAGGCTGCTCTCCGTACCCAACCGAATAATTTACCTGTTTTCTGGTTCGTTGCGCGTGTCGACAATATCCCTTTTTTTGCGCCCATTGATTGTCCAGTGCTACCTTTCATTAACGGCCAGATAACGATCACTTAAGGGGACATTTTTGACTTGTTCAGCTTGGTTAGATCAAATGCTTATCGACAACGTCGATTTTACGCAGCTCGAATTACCATCACAGATGACCTACGATGAAGACCCTGACGAGATTGTTTATTTTGAAGAGTTTGATCCGTGCGGGATTTTGTGTGATAAGAACCATCCGTTTTCAACGGTTGAGCGCTATGGCCATTGGTATTACTGTCGCGGGCAGGATAAAAAAGCGGGTATCCATTCTTCACTCATGCAATGGCGTCTGTTTACCAAGGACAGGCAGCTTGCAGTGCGAACGGCTAAAGAACATATTGAGTAAAACCTAAAAGGGTTTCAAGGTTTTGTTATTTCGCACCACCCTCCCCCAATTGTCTTGCCCTGCGGGTTACCCTAAATCACCCCATCAATGAGTCTGTTTCCCTCTTACACAACAGTGGCGGCTCGTCGGCCTCTCGGCCTCAAGATTGGAGTTGATCCATTATAACGGTGTAGAATATTTTGGTTGACCACTCAGTTAACCATGATACTTTGTTTATACGCTTTATTAGCAACCTGTCGGACTTAGCAAGAATCTACTGCGAAATCGCCTGACCGGTGCATATTCCCTCACATTTTCGACAAATAGACCAGCTATTCGCTCTCAAATGTTCGGAAATCTGCCCTCGACCAGCCAATTTCTCGCTACGATTCGCCAAGCCCGACAGGCTGCTAATGACCTCCTGATTATTGCTTCGGCTTGGTAAACCAATAATATCAGACAGTTGCTTTTGAAGCTCAATTTTAAATCGCAACATAATTATATTCAAAAAGCTAAATACTCATTGGCAAGAGGCTCTACAGACAGGGATTATACAATATCAAGAAAGCGCAGGTGGTTTATGTCCGTTGTTGTTGCAAAACGATTGGTTAAAACCTATGTCAGCGGTGATATTCAGGTTGAAGCGATTCGCGGGGTCGATTTTTCCATTGAGCCGGCATCCTTCGTTTCCTTTATCGGCCCCTCGGGGAGCGGTAAGACAACATTGCTGAACATGATCGGCTGCCTCGATCCGCCCACGAGCGGCTATCTGCAAGTTGCCGGACAGGAGATCTCCAACTTTAGCCGTGAAGATGCGGCCCGTTTTCGTGGTGAGCATATCGGCTTTATCTTTCAGGACTTCAACCTCATTCCGGTATTGACAGTCTTTGAAAATGTCGAATATCCATTACTGATGGTGCAAGAGTGGCCTAAGCAACAACGTAAAAAAAGGGTTCTGGAGCTACTGGATGCGGTCGGAATGGCGGATCAGGCAGATAAGTATCCCAGCCAGATCTCCGGTGGACAGAAGCAGCGCGTTGCTGTGGCCAGAGCCTTGGTCACCAATGCCAAGCTGGTTCTGGCCGATGAACCAACGGCCAATCTGGACCGTAAAACGGCCAGCCGAATCATCGATCTCATGAAGCAGATGCGCAATGAGTTCAACACCACGTTTATCTTTTCTACCCACGATCAGCGCATTGTCGATAGCGTCGAAACTACCTTTACCATTGAAGATGGAATCTTGCTCAGGCAGGAGACGATGGCGGGAGGTGATGATGTCTAATATTTTCAAACTGGCTGTTCGCAACCTGTTTCGCTACAAACGACGCACCCTGCTGACCTCCATGTTGATCACCCTGGGGGTGGTCGCCGTGCTGCTGTTTATCTCGGTGTCGGGCTCTTTCAAGGCCTTGATGGTTGGCCAGATTACCGATTCAATGCTTGGCCATATCCAGATTCACAAAAAAGGCTATCTGGCATCTATTGACAGCTTACCCCTGAACCGCAACCTGACCGGCAAACAACTGGATAAGATTGTGCAGGTTCTGACTGAGGAAGATGGTGTGGAAGCTTATTCCATGCGGATCAGGCTGGGGGCAATGTTCAGCAATTTCACCGAGACCACCAATATCCGCTTAAACGCCGTCACCCCGACGGATGAGATCAAGACTGCGCCACTACTGAGCGACCGGCTGTTGGCGGGTGAAAAAGAGGGGCTGATTAAGCAGGGGGAGATTCTGATCCCAGAACTGCTCGCCAAGGGGATGAAGGTCAAGGTCGGTGACGGAATTGTTCTGGTCGCCAACAACAAGGATGGCTCAGTCAACGGTCAGACCTTTGTGGTGCGTGGTATTCTTGAAGGGATATCCGGGCCGGGGGGCCGCGATGGGATGATCCATATCGATGATGCCAAATCCCTGCTCCGAATCGGCACTGCCGAGGTCAGTGAGGTGGCTATTCGCCTGAAGGATATCGATCAGCTGCCCGCAGTCTTTGCCAGTCTGCAGAAAAAACTTGGATCGATGAAAAACCAGCAAGGGGGTGCCGTTTTTGAGCTACATAGCTGGGAAAAGATTTCCCCCTTCTTCAATATTGCCAAAATGATTGATCTGATGACTTTTTTTATCAAGATCATGCTGGTGGCCATCGTGCTGGTCAGCATCATGAACGTAATGGTGATGGCTGTTTATGAACGGATCAACGAGATCGGAACCATTTCCGCCATCGGGACGCTGCCGAATAAAATCCTCGCTCTTTTTATTGTTGAAGGTTTGCTGATGGGTATTCTGGGAACCACTGTCGGTACGGTGATCAGTTTGGTCAGTATCGCGGTTATGAATGTGACACAGATCCGTTTCGACTTCGGACGCCAGACCGGACTGCTGCTCTCGCCGACGATCGGGGTTGCAGACGTGGTGCTGGTGGTCGCCATTGTTATCGCCATTGCCGTTATCGCCAGTTTGCAACCGGCTTGGAAAGCATCGAGGATGGATCCGATTACCGCCCTGAAGCACGTTTGATGTCGTCGCAAAACACCTCAGGAGGACTAAAGTATGTTTTGTAAAAAAATGCCTCTCTACTTTTTATTGATTTTTTTCGGCCTGATGACGATCTGTTGGGCCAGCGCTGGAGAACAAATTGAACCCATGATTGCCGTTGCAGCCAGCAGTCAGGAGGAGGGAGCCGTGATCAGCGACAAGGCGGCAAGGACTGCTCACTTTCTTTTTTATGATGGCAAAGGCGTTTACCTCGGGGCAGAGGAAAATCCCCTTGCCGATGCTGCTCGCAAGGCCGGTCCCAAGGTGGCATCATTTCTCTACGCTAAGGGGGTTACCTTCGTTGTCGCCGGAGAATTTGGCACCAATATGGAGGATGCACTGAGCTCATACGGTATAAAATATGTCATGCGAACAGGAGGTGCCCATGAGGCTGTTCAAGCACTTATTGAGGAAAAATAACCTTCGGGTCGCTCTGTTAGCGGTTCTTCTCTGCGTTGCCCCCCTCGCTTATGCTCTCGATGGTGATGCCATCCTCAAGCAGGTGGACAAAAACCTCAACCCGGAATCATACGAGATGTACCGTAAGCTGATCAACATCGAGCCCAGCGGTAGCAAAAAAGAGTTCGTCCTCTATTCGGTCAAAAAAGGGCAGGACAAAATGGTGGCTCTGTTCCTCTCGCCGGCCAGTGAAAAGGGACGTTCCACCCTGCGCCAGGGTGACAACATGTGGCTCTATATCCCCAATGTCGGCAGACCAATCCGTATCACCAGTTTGCAATCAGTGGTCGGTGGGGTATTCAATAATTCCGATATCCTGCGCCTTGATTATAGTGCCGAATATGATGTGGCACAGGTAACAGAAGAGGAGCAACTTTACCTGCTCGACCTCAAAGCAAAATCGAATACCATTGCCTATGACACACTGAAAATGTGGGTTGACAAAAGCTCCCTGCTTCCCACCACCATCGCCTGCTATGCCGCCAGCGGCATGCTGATCAAGACCATCTATTACAAGCAAACGAAAGATTTTGGTAATGGTGTCGTGCGCCCGTCGGTACTGGAAACCGACAGCCCGCTTTACAAAGGCTACAAATCGATCATGATATACGCCAAGATCAATCGGAAAGAACTGGCAGATGAGGTCTTTTCCCTCAACTATCTGTCACGGGTTGATGAGTTACGCTAGAACAGTTACTGATGTATTCAGCCCGAGACGCTGGCGACACCCATTCAAAGGGACGTGTCAAGCCCATCCATGGGTACCGCCAGCATATCTACATGGTTGCTAAATAGCTACGAGACGTCTATGGTTTTTATGCAAAAAATAATCGTTTTAACCTGTTTAGCCGCCCTCTTAGGGGTAGGACTAGCCATCCCTGCCGTAAGCCAGGCCGAGGACTACAGCTTCAATCTGGAAAAATTTGAAAAAAAGAGCTTTGAATGGGGCGGATATACCGAACTGAAGTGGGATCATCACTGGATTAACACCGCCGGTTCTTTGGCACGGTTGGAATTCTATGATAATCCACGTACCGATCTGGATCGGTTGACGGCAACCTTGCAACTTGAG
>MAXR01000458.1 GCA_001751155.1 Desulfuromonadales bacterium C00003068
CCACAGGTAAACGATTCAATACGCGCCAATGAGGTGATATAGGCTTGGCCAGCACTGATAACCGTCGCACAGGCATCGGTTTTACAATCGAACAATGCAGTGATCTTTTTCGCTGGCGTAACATCCATCTCACCACGAATATTACGGATGGAACGGATCACCTCCATCACTTGCTCCATATCGGCCGTCGCTTGAGCATCTGCCAGCAAACCATCACCCTGAGGGTAGCTACTGAGCATGATGGATGCCACAGGTCGCGTACCGGGCAGTTTTTGCCAGATCTCTTCAGTAATAAAGGGGATCACAGGATGCATTAAGCGCAATAGACGCTCTAACACCGTGTAAACAACCGTTTGCGCACTAAGTTTCGCAGCGGCATCATCACCATACAGAGCACCCTTAATCAACTCAATATACCAATCGCAGAACTCATGCCAGGTGAACGCGTAAAGGATGTTTGCCACCTCATTATAGCGGTACTCCTCCAACGCTTTGTTGGTTTCAACTTCCACCGCAGCAAGGCGAGTTAGAATCCACCGATCTGCCATCGATAAGTTTAACTCGTCCCATTTAGGATTTTCGCTGGGCTCAAAACCTTCGAGGTTCATCATGGCAAAACGGCTGGCATTCCACAATTTATTACAGAAGTTACGGTAGCCACCAATGCGCTCGGTAGAGAGTTTCACATCGCGACCCTGTGCGGCAAAGGCTGTGAGAGTAAAACGGAAGGCATCAGTACCGTACTCTTCAATCACAGTGAGTGGATCGATGACATTGCCCTTACTTTTACTCATCTTCTGACCTTGAGCATCACGAACGAGGGCGTGGATATAAACATCCTTAAACGGCACTTCATCCATAAACTTGAGGCCCATCATCATCATGCGTGCGACCCAGAAAAACAGGATATCAAATCCAGTCACGAGGCAGGATGTGGGATAAAACTTTTTAAGCGCCTCGGTATTTTCAGGCCAGCCCATGGTGGAAAAAGGCCAGAGACCTGACGAAAACCACGTATCGAGGACATCGGTCTCTTGATGAAGATTAGTGCTCTGACACTTTTGGCAGCAGGTAGCATCTTGACGAGAAACGGTGATCTCACCGCAATCATCGCAGAACCAAGCGGGGATACGGTGGCCCCACCAGATCTGGCGACTGATACACCAATCCTGAATGTTGTTCATCCACTCATAGTAGGTTTTTTCCCACTGTTGAGGAATAATGCGAGTTTGTCCTGTTTCAACCGCCTTGATCGCTTCTTTGGCGAGCGGTTTAACATCGACATACCACTGTAAACTCATATACGGCTCAATAACCGTTTTACAACGATAGCACTCACCAACAGAGTTGAGGTGGTCATCGGTTTTTTCAAGCAACCCTTGCGCATCGAGGTCAGCGACAATCTTAGTTCGTGCTTCGTAACGATCTAACCCTTGATAATCACCACCATTTTCGTTAACAACACCAGACTCATCAAGAATATTAATATTTTCAAGATTGTGCCGTTTACCCATATCAAAATCGTTAAAGTCGTGGGCAGGAGTGATTTTAACCGCACCACTACCGAACTCTTTATCGACATAATCATCGGCGATAATGGGGATCTCACGGCCAGTGAGGGGGAGAACCACCATCTTGCCGATCAGATCGGCATAACGCTCATCTTCAGGATGAACAGCGACAGCAGTATCACCGAGCATCGTTTCAGGACGGGTTGTCGCAACAACAAGAACTTGATCACTGCCCTTAACAGGGTAGCGCAGATGCCACAGATTTCCCTTCTTGTCATCGTGCTCAACCTCAAGATCGGAGAGAGCCGTATGACAGCGTGGGCACCAATTGATCAGGCGATTGGCACGGTAAACTAAACCATCTTCGTACAACTTAACGAACACTTCGCGCACGGCACTACTAAGACCATCATCCATGGTAAAACGCTCACGTTGCCAATCACACGAAGCACCAAGACGTTTCAACTGGTTGATAATCTGGCCACCCGATTCTTCACGCCATTGCCAGACCCGTTCAACAAATGCGTCGCGACCGATCTCATGGCGATCTTTGCCTTCACTGGCCAGTTGCTTCTCGACAACATTCTGTGTGGCAATACCAGCATGGTCGGTTCCAGGCATCCATAACACTTCGTGGCCCGTCATCCGCTTCCAACGCGCCATAATATCCTGCATGGTATTATTTAAGGCGTGACCCATGTGCAACACACCAGTAACATTTGGTGGTGGAATGACAATGGAATATCCGGGTTTATCAGAGGTTTCATCGGCGTGAAAATAGCCTTTTTCCTCCCATGTTTGATACCATTTTGTTTCAAACTCGTGCGGCTCGTAGCCTTTTGCCAGTTCGTCTGCCATGATGCTGTCATTCCTTCAAGTAGAGCTACGCCAGCGGCGTATCATCTCCACATTAGATTCAGTGTTTTGGGTGTAATACAACTCTATATTTAGACACGAAAAAAGGGGATTTTAGCAATCCCCTTTTTATCCGTCAATACTATGTGTTCTAATGTTACGCGTTGGGCTTAATCTTCGCCATCTCCTCGCGCACCATGCTCTCAGCAAGATCAGGAACAACCTCCCACACCACCTGCTCAAGCATCGGTGCAGCAAGACGTTCAATAACGGCCCCAGCAACACGCTCAACAATTTCAGTTAATTGCTCATCACTCAGGAACGCAACCCGCTTTTCAACACGCTCAGGAGTTGCACCATAGGCACCCTCTTCAGCAATATCAGATGCCTTAAGGTCAATAATGCCATCTTGCGACACCGCAGCAACCTCTGGTTCCACAGCCGCTTGAAAGCCACCAATGGGAGTAGGATCGATGACAAATTCTTCCGCGATCGGCTCGACAACTGCTGGTTCAGCAAAAGTAGGGTCTTCAAAGGAAGCGGTATCAAACGAGAAAGACTCCTCAGGATCTGCAACCCTTTCCGCAACAGGTGACAGCGTCTCTTTAGGGGTAAAGCTAAAATCTTCCAGCGGTGGTAACTCGGCAAAACCAGATTCTGAAACAGTAAAAAGGTCTTCATCGGGAGCAGGAGTCTCTTCAACGATAGGGGCAAGGTCCGCCTCGGCAAACGGATCAACCAAACGGTCACTGGTTATTTCAACTTCGATTTCGGGCTCAACAATAGGTTCTTCAATTTCAAAATTGAACGGAGCTAACTCTTCAGTTGTTGAGGAAACACTTTCAGCATCTGCGACAGGAGCGAAGGATGGTGCAGAATCGAAGGATGGTGCAGAATCGAAGGATGGCGCAGCCTCAACAGGAGAAGAAGCCGCTTGAGAAGCAACAACCTCCTCAAGAGCTTGAAGAATATCTTGATCGCCGGGAGATTGCGAAGGTGCTGCTTGCCACGGCTCGGCAACAGGAACATTCGCTAACAGTTCTTCAACCTTATCAACCAAACCTTGAGAACTAAAAGGTTTAACAATCCAATCATTCGCTCCAACGGCACGAGATTTGGCCTCATCGAAGGGCTCAAACGTACCAGCAAGTAACAGTACTGGAACATCCTTTAATGCGTCATTATTTCGAACCGCTTCACACAGTTCATAGCCATTAAGTCCAGGCATAAAGACATCGGCCAGAATCAAATCAGGAGTCTCATTGATCGCCATCTGCATGGCTTCATCACCGTCACTGGCGACGCTGAGAATAAAATCCTTATCAGAAAGTGTAATTTCAATGACCTTTTGAATGGTTACACTGTCGTCTGCTAGCAACAACCTTCTACTCATTCATGCCTCCTAAGCCTATTAATAACATGGCTAAATAAAATACAACTTGGTTGACAACCCCAAGACCTGTTTATGATGCAATTGGTAGGAAATATTTACAAAAATCCCAACCTTGAACAACTCTCATTTATAAGCACAAAAAGCTAACACACACCTTCTTTGGTGTCAAGTAAACCAGCCGTCATTACAGCGTTGCCCAAGGCCTTGGTAGAAAGATATCGCAATACAGTTTCATGGCATAACGGTCTGTCATTCCAGCGAGAAAATCTGCCACCCAGATCTCGGCAGGATCCTGCTCCAAGCATAACGCATCATAGCCTTGAAGTCGCTCAGGCTTCTCCATAAAATAGCCATAGAGTTCCTGTAGCACACGCCCCGCTTTTTCAAAGTCGTTATGGACCCCCGGCACCCGATATACGTGAGTGAATAACCAATCACGTAATTCCGTAATCAGTGCCAAGGTCTGTTCGGACAAGGCAATCTCGATGCGGTCACCTCGACGTGATGTCACAATTAAATCCCAGACCATCATATTGATCCGTTTGGCGTGACTGTGTCCAAGTTGATCTAAGAAGTGAGTTGGAATATTGTCAATAGCAACAACTCCAGCACGAATAGCATCATCAAGGTCATGATTCACATAGGCGATAATGTCAGAAAACCGGACAACTTGCCCCTCAAGTGTTCGGGATTTTACACCATTTTGGCTCACCTCAACGGGCCCCGCCCCTTTTGAGT
>MAXR01000459.1 GCA_001751155.1 Desulfuromonadales bacterium C00003068
CAGCTGGTAGATCTCGTTGTCGCTGAGTGTGTCTTCGGCACTGATAATTCCTTTGCTGATCGCTTTTTCGCGCAACACCTCGGCATTTAAGCCCTTACCGTCATCGCGTATTTCGATTACAACACTATCTCCCGAGTGCTCGGCACTGAGATGCACCGTCCCCTGACGCGGTTTACCGGCGGCTTCACGGTCGGCGGGCATTTCGATACCATGATCCATGCTGTTGCGGATGATATGCACCAGCGGATCGTTAAGCTGCTCGATGACAGTTTTATCCAGCTCGGTTTCAGCGCCGACGGTCTGAAGATCAACCTCTTTATTCAGATCGGAGGCGATATCGCGCACTAATCGTTTAAACTTGCTGAAGGTACTACCGATGGGGAGCATGCGGATATTCAGGGTGTTGTCACGGAGTTCTTCGGTGAGGCGTTCCACCTCTTCGGCGATGGATTGTAGTTCGGCATCGCCGCTTAACGCGGCGGTTTGGCTGAGACGTGATTGCACCGTGACCATCTCGCCGACCAAGTTAACCAGTTCGTCCAGTCGTTCGGCTGGGACACGCAAACTACTCGCCGTCGCGGCCTTGACCGGCCTTGACTGCTGGCGCTTCTCTTGAATCTTGCGCACTTCCTGCTGTTCTACTAGAGCGGACTCAACCTGATCACGACTGATAAGATTAGCCTCAACCAGCATCTCGCCAATACGCTTCGATTTCTCCAGCACTTTGTCGATGTCAGCTTGGCTGATATCACCACGCTCAACCAGAATATCGCCCACCCGCTTGATGGTCTGGTCTTCATCACTGTCGGAGCCAGTATCGACAACTGTGATATTTAGTTCACACTCATCTTCAACGAAGATAAATACATCGCGGATGGCATCTTCACCACAATCGGAGGTTAAAATCGCATCCCAACTGACATAGCAATTTTCTGGATCAATCTGATCGAGTGGTGGGATCTTAGCTTTATGAGCAACAAGACGACAGGTTCCAAGCTGGAGTAGTTCATCAAGCAGATTGGTTACTATCGTACCATTATGCAGCATATCGGGATTTGGCTTGATGGTGATACGATAGGTTTTTAGTGTGCTTGCTGGGGGGATGTTTTCTTCGGTGGTAGTTGGTGATTCTGGGGTAACATCTGGAATTGCCGGTGTCGAATTCGCCTCGGCAAGGGCTTTAAACTGTGCCATTAAGGTTTGACCGTTATCGGTGCTAATCTCCTCCTCATTCAGTAGCGATAAAATATGATCGCGAGCCTGCAATGACAGATCTACGAGGTGCTTGGTAACCGATATTTCCCCATTGCGTACCAGATCAAAAACGGTTTCTACTTCATGGGTAAATTCGGCTATGGCACTAAAGCCAAACATGGCACCGGAACCTTTGATGGTATGCATGGCCCGAAAAACCTTGCCAACCAGATCCATGTCATCGGGTTGCTCCTCCAACTCCAACAACGAATCTTCCAATTCGCTCAACAGCTCGTATGCTTCCTCTTTAAACGCCTGTTGCGGTAAATCCTGCATAGTTAATTCCTTCTTACTATAGCTTTTATTTCAAGAGACACGGAGAACCCTCTATATATTATCTAACGACCGGCTAGGGTTGCATGTTTTGTGCTATCCACAAACACCGCTCAGAATCCACGGCTTCGGGACAACCGCGCTCGCGCAAAAAGCCGACGGTTTGTGAACAATCAATGACAGCTTCGCTGCATTGATTCACCAGTTCAAAGCGTTTGTTTTCTGTCTGGGCATATTTATTGGTCGCACACAACAATTGAAAAAATGTGAAACCCACCGCTGTTACCTGACAAATATCCAAAACAACATGGTCATTTTTAGAGAACACTTCGAGTAAAATCTCTTTAAGCCGGGCAACATTTTCTATACGCACAGTTCCCGTCAGAGTTACTTTCAGGTATTTTTCACCCGCAGATGACTCAAGCTCTCGCTCTTCAAATTCAAACATAGTGCCCCCTTCTGTGTGTTAACCCAGAACCTTCTTGACAACTCCGAGTAACTTCTGCGGATCAAACGGTTTAACCAACCAACCCGTAGCACCTGCTGCCTTACCTTTGGCCTTATAATCGCCACCTGCTTCAGTCGTTAACATTAACATTGGTGTAAAGCGATAAGCAGGCTGTGCTCGCAGTTGTTTAATCATGGTGATACCATCCATGACTCGGCATATTTAAATCGGTTAGAACCAGATCGACCTTTGTTTTTTTGGCCGCGGCGAGACCTTCTTGACCATTTGTCGCTTCTACGACTTGATAACCTGCACCCTTGAGGGTAAAAGAAACCATTTGTAAAATTGAACGTGAATCATCAACCGCTAAAATTACTTTTGCCATATTAATCAACTCCTAACATTTTAAGTTGGGGGCAATTTAACCCTTCTGTTTAATATAATTTCCATAATCAGCATCTTGAACCAATGTATGATCAGAAATCCAATTCTTTAAAAATGAAAGGATCTCCAGTGAAAGCTCAGTCCGTCCACTTATGTAGTCTTTCTGAATCTCATTGATTCGCTGACTTAATTTTTTATGTAACGCACAGTGCTGCGTATAGTTTGGGTAGCAATTTTTAGCCATTGACATCTCTTCGGCGGCAAAGTGATAGGTTGCGTAATCAATTAACTCATCTAAGACATTTGAGATATCACATTTTAACTCCCCCGCAACAAACATGTCGTAGGTCTTATTCAGTAAATCAAAAAGATGACGATGATGGCCGTCAATTTCTTCAATTCCGAGCACATAATCAGATGTCCATTTCACAATTGGCACAATATTTCTCCCGTCAACGAATCTAGCACGTCACGTTAAAACAGTTCGATATCACCTTCATCCATATTTTTTTGCGAAACGGGATTGTGATGACTTTGCTGAACTAAATCATTTGCTGAATCAAGCAGTTGCAACAACTGCTCGTTTGAATCATTGGAATCATTGGAATCAACGCTACGTGACAAAGCAACCAGGCCATTGAGCAACTCCTCTGCAGCAACGAGTCTCTTACTGACAGTATCAATAATCTGTGTAGACATATCTTGAAACTGCATTGACGTGACCGCATAGCCAACTTGGCGTGATACACTGGAGGCAAGTTCGGAGATCTGCTGCGCACTGCTATCAACAAGCTCATAATATCCTTGCGCATCACCCATCACTTTTTTAATATTTTCGCGTTCTTCTTGAACCAATTTGTCTGATTGTTTAGCTAAACCGTGAATTGATGTTTCTACGTGATCTAACGATTTAGAGATACTTTGCAGCGAGTCATCGATCTGCTCGCTAAAGCGATTGGAACGAAGGGATAAATTTCTTACTTCTTCAGCGACCACTGCAAAACCACGTCCTGCGGCACCAGCACGGGCTGCCTCGACAGCAGCATTAATCGCAAGTAAATTTGTTTGATCGGCTATTTTTTTAACTTCACCAAGCATACCGAGAACAGTTTGAAACTCCTGCCGCGCTTTCATCGTCGCTTGAGCAACCTGCTCTGCGTTATTGCTACTATCAATGGTAGCATCAAGCAGTTTTTGCATGACACTTTCAATGGATGAAAACAGCTCAGAAAATGAAATATCTTTATTATGACCCTGTTGTTGCGATGAGCCACTTCCCGATAACTTGACGGCAACTTCTAACTGTCGTGAGGTGTCCTTTTCGAGGAGAGTAAAACTTTCCACCAATTTACTAATGGCGTCAGCTAAAATTTCTTGTACTTGACCGTTCTCCTGTCGCGCATCACGAAACTGCCCAGTAAGCTCCTGATCTAAATATTCAAATAAACTGGCTGTGGTCTGTAAGATCTGACCAGCTTCCTGTGTATCATCAGCGTTCGCTGCATCAGCAAGAGATTGACAGCGGATGAACCACAAGCCAATGCCTCCGACAATTGAAACGAACAAAACTGGAGCCACAATTATGAAGTTATCAAACCAAAGAAACGTGGCGACAACGGCAACGAGGTCTACCATTAAGACAACAAAACTAATCAACCCCATCGATCCTCTGTTAGCTTGTTCCATTTATCGACTCTCCAAATAAAATATATTGCAATTAAACACGCAGCCAACGGCCAATCAATTACATAGGCCTCATTGGCCTAGCGTAAAACAAAAAGCTTTCAGTATTTGAAAAATATACTAATCGTAACAACTGTGGCTGTCGAGAATTTTAATGGTGTGGCCACAGCTCTAATGAATCTATTTTTGGCAATTAAAGCAGGCACGGTTTCGGCCTGATTCCTTGGCCAAGTACAGCTGCTGATCGGCATAACGCACCAGATTTTCGACATTTTCTATCTCATTCGGGTAAACACAATGCCCTCCGATGCTCAATGTCACGATCCGATACTGTTCTGAACCATCATGGGGAATGTGCTCCCGCTCCAATGCGCGACATATTCTTTGTGCAACACGGCACGCATCCTCAAGTGATGTATTCGGAAGCATCACAGCAAACTCTTCACCGCCATAACGGGCGACAAAATCTTCGGGGCGAAGACAGTTATTTTTTATTACTGTTGCCACACGACGTAAGCAATCATCACCCTGAACGTGACCATAGGTGTCATTATACGCTTTGAAGTGATCAATATCGATCATCAGCAGAGCTAACGGTTCATTGCGCCGACTCGCCATCTTCCACAACATGACAATTGATTGATCATATTCACGCCGATTAGCAATCCCCGTTAAACCGTCGATTCGTGAGAGTTTTTCGAGACTTAAATTTGCTTGTTTCAGCGCGGCTTGAGTATGATTGAGCGCCTGTTCCTGCTGACAGCGCTGAGTAATATCGTGAAACAGCGTAATAGTACCAACAATTTTCCCCATTTTCCGGATCGGTGTACACGTTAACTCAACAGGAAATTCACACTTATTTTTATGAACAAAGATCGCCTGTTGCTGTTGATAGGTCACTTCATTCATAATGGTATTCAGAATGACACATCCCTTTTGCTGGTGTTGCAGGTCTTTACCATGAAATAGGTCGTGGGCATTGCAGCCAATCACCTCTGAATTCTCATAACCCAAAATACGTAATGCTTCTGGATTGAAAAAGGTGACGAGCCCCTCTTTATCGGTGGTATATAACCCTTCACCGATATGATTGGTCACTGTTTGCAGAAACAATCTAGCACTCTTTTTTTCTGCGCGATGTTTGACATTTTTGATGCGAAACGCAACAACAACGAAGGCAAAAGCCATTGACACCATGAGCTGCACCAGCGCACTAAGGCGCAATGAAACCAAATAAGGCTCGGCATGAATACTTAAAATATAGGCCGCATGTTGACCATCCGTATTCTTAATTGAATGGAACAATATGGAAGTGACTTGACCTGCAGATGA
Source organism: Desulfuromonadales bacterium C00003068 (assembly GCA_001751155.1). GTDB lineage: Bacteria > Desulfobacterota > Desulfuromonadia > Desulfuromonadales > Desulfuromonadaceae > Desulfuromonas. Next base: position 5,375 of record MAXR01000459.1, read on the forward strand.
GTCCACAATATAAAATTCTTCACCAGTCTCAATTCCAGCCTGCACAGCTTGGTTATTTTTAAGTCGAGACAATAGCTCATCAGGTTCCCGCACATCATCCACCTCACTAAAGTGTTGGTACAATGAGGTCTGGCGGTTTTCACACAGGTAGTCATCGTGTAACAGTGACGCAACATAGAGTTCCTGCTGCCCTGCAATCAACTTACCCCACAGTTCTGTCTTCAACATCATAAACTGAAACCTAAAATCAGATGCATAGGCACTTAACTCATGACGCAGTTGCTGAAAGGAGTTACTCACCTCAACGGAACCAATATGCCGCCCTTGATAGGAGAGGGGATAGACATGACGAAAGCCCGTCACGATGCAGCCACTCTCATAGCCGTGAACTTCACTGTGCTGCTCATTCACCCTGCGAACCGATGGCCTAACGGGTGTTAAATCATCATCGGACTTTTGCGGTAGGTGGAAGCGGAGCATTGAATGGTTATTAGGAAAATGAAAATGGAGCTGCTGCACTGAATGTTGGCTAACACGCTCATAGAGTGGTGACAAGGCACGATACAATAAGCCGCGCGCATGATAGCGTTGCTCGCCCTCACTTGTGACAACATCGTGGACCAATTTTAAAATTTCAGGTTGCTGCAACACCTCATCTACAATTGTTTTGGACACCAAACGGAAGGTGTTGCTAATACTCGCGTAAGCACTACGGAACGCCGCTTCGCGCATCTTCAAATGCTCAAAGCATAAGGCTTGATAGCGGTTCCAAATCAATGCGGACAAAAACAGCATGATGACAATAAATAAAGCACCACATTTAATATAGAGCTTCATAGATCACCCTCAGGAATCTTAATTCTATCAACCATTTGCCGTATACCATCATAGTCTGAAGACTGAACAGGAATAGCGCCGTAACGGATCATTTTCCCCCAGCTTGCCGTTGTCACTGCACCACTAGGCGAATTCAACTCTAACAAAGACGTGCGAATTTTGCGAATGGTCTCACCATCGAGGGTTCGTGAGTTGGCTACCAACAAAAAGCCTGGTAACGAATCACTTTGTACGACAACACTTAAGCCAAGTTTATGATACTGACGAGCAATCGACGTTTTCATCCCAGCAAACTGTGCTTTACCGCGCAACACTTCCAAGGCGCACTCAGAATGCTGGCCCGCATAATAATAGGGAAGATCATTGAGACTTGTGTGCAACTGTTGCAGCAACTGCTCGGTAACCAAATAGCCACAGGTCGACTGTGGTTGGGTTAACGCAACCGTTGGCAAGAGTGCACTGTCTAAACTGGACAAGGG
>MAXR01000460.1:0-7157 GCA_001751155.1 Desulfuromonadales bacterium C00003068
GCTGGAGACTTAAACGCAACCGTTATTGTCGGCGGCGAATCAGGCTATCGGCATATCCGTTTTGATTATGATGGTGATTTTCTAGCGCTGCTTGATGAGGTGGGTAAGTTGCCATTGCCCCCTTATATCACCCGTGATCCAGAGCAAGCAGATCGTGAGCGCTATCAAACGACCTTTGCTACACACGCAGGAGCTGTTGCTGCACCGACAGCAGGGCTCCACTTTACCCCTGAAGTGGTTGAACGGTTACAGGCCAAAGGGGTGACGATTTGCCCGTTAACATTGCATGTCGGTTTAGGAACGTTTTTGCCGATTCGGGTGAATAAAGTCACTGATCACCAGATGCATGCCGAGTGTTATCATGTGCCTGAGGCAACGGCGCAAGCTGTCAACGATGCCAAGCAGCAGGGGCGGATGGTGGTTGCGCTGGGTACCACTGCGGCACGGACCTTAGAGTATGCCGTTGATGACGAAGGATGTTTGCAAGCTGGCGAGGGGATGACGGATATATTTATTTATCCGGGATATCGTTTTCGGATTGTCGATGCCTTGGTGACAAATTTTCATCTCCCGCAATCGACGTTGTTAATGCTTGTTAGTGCTCTTGCGGGGCGCGACTTTATCCTTAATGCTTACAAGCAAGCGGTTGCAGAAAAATACCGTTTTTTTAGTTATGGTGATTGTATGTTTATCATCAATGATCAAGCCAATGGTCAACCTGTTGACCAGACCGTCAGCGCTGATCCGATTCAACAATAAGAGGTATACGTTTATGGCAATATCTTTTGATCTGCTCGCGACGGATCCCGATAGTTCAGCGCGTCGTGGCCGACTTCACACCGCACATGGTGTGATTGAAACTCCAGTTTTTATGCCTGTTGGCACTCAGGGCACGGTTAAGGGGATGATGCCAGAGACATTGCATGATCTGGGCGCTCAAATCATTCTCGGTAATACCTACCATCTTTTTTTACGCCCTGGACATGAGCTGGTGCAAAAGCTTGGTGGCTTGCATAAGTTTATGAACTGGTCTGGTCCTATTCTCACCGATAGCGGTGGTTTTCAGGTTTTTAGTCTGGGCAAGTTGCGTAAAATTGATGAGCAAGGGGTGCGCTTTCAATCACACCTCGATGGTTCCCATCAGGTTATTACCCCAGAGTCGTCGATTGAAATACAGCAAGCCCTAGGTTCTGACATCATCATGGTTTTTGATGAGTGTATTGCGTACCCATCCACGCGTGAGTACGTAATTGATTCGACAGAGCGCTCCATGCGTTGGGCGCAGCGTTGCAAAGAAGCACATAATCGTGATGATGGTAGTGCTTTATTTGGTATTGTTCAAGGCGGTATGCATGAGGACTTGCGGCGAAAAAGTGCTGAAGATCTCATTGATATCGGTTTTGATGGTTACGCTATTGGTGGCTTATCGGTGGGTGAGAAGGCTGAAGTGATGTATGAGGTGATGGATTACACCTTGCCCCATCTGCCGCAAGATCGACCTCGCTATGTCATGGGGGTTGGCACACCAGAGAATTTGGTTGAGGGTGTGCGCCGCGGTGTCGATATGTTTGACTGTGTTATGCCGACACGCAATGCTCGAAATGGCGTTCTTTTTACCAGCTTTGGCAAAATCAGTATCAAACAGGCACGATATATCGATGATCCTTTACCGATAGATCCCGATTGCGATTGTTATGTCTGTCGCAACTATAGTCGTGCTTATTTGCGTCATCTGTATCAAAGTAATGAGATTTTATCGTCTGTTTTGAACACGACCCATAATCTTCACTATTATGTCACGCTGATGGCACAGATGCGTGAAGCGATCGGTGAAGGGTGTTTCACCAATTTTTATAAAGAGTTTTACCAAAAACGTCAAAGTGGTGTAGAACTTGAAAGTTGAAGCGCAACGCGCTATAAAGTGTAGTTTAGATTTAAACATGTTTTTACAATGTCATATTGACACATACAATCCCTAAAGGAGAATTCAAATGGTTTCAGAAGCATACGCAATGGCTGGTCAAGCTGGTGCTGGTGGTAAGCAAGGCTACGAGGGGATCATCATGTTGGTGATCATGTTTGCAATTTTTTACTTATTGCTGATTCGTCCTCAACAAAAACGCGCCAAACAACATCGTCAGTTGCTTGATGCACTGACCTCAGGTGATCAAGTTGTTACTGCTGGTGGTCTTCACGGTCGTATTGTAACGGTTCAAGAGAACGTCGTTACAATTGAGATCGACAAAGGTGTTAAAGTTAAATTGAATCGTGCTTCTGTTACAGCAATAAAAGAAGAAGCATAGCTTATATCCTATGAAAAGCCCACACAGCGTGGGCTTTTCTCTTATCTGTAACTTGGTCAAAGGGAGTAGATATCGGTATGTCGAACAGCATTAAATTGCGCGGATTGCTGGTTCTTTTTTGTCTGATTATCTCGGTGGTCTCACTGGCGCCGACGTTTATGAAAGACAGTTTGCCAAACTGGTGGCAAGAAGCATTCGATCCGATCCATCTAGGATTGGACCTTCAGGGTGGTATGCACCTTGTTTTGGGTGTTGAGGTCGATAAAGCCGTTGAAAGTCGTCTTGACAGCGTTGTTGATCAAACCGAATCATTGTTACGTGATGAGGATGTGATCTTCAAGCGGATTGAGCGCCTTGATGGTGATCGTATGGCGATCACTGTTTATGATGCTGACGCTGGTGCTGAAGTAGATGCGTTGATTCAGGAAAAATTCTCTTCCCTCGAAGCGATGACACTAAGTACTGACGGTGGTTATATTCAGAAAAACTACCGTTTTAGTGATAGCGAAATTAGTAACATTAAGGATTACGCTGTTCGTCAAGCACTCGAAACAATGCGTAATCGTGTTGACCAATTTGGTGTCAGTGAGCCTGTGTTACAGCGTCAATCGGATAATCGAATTCTCATTCAATTGCCAGGAGTTAAAGATCCCCAACGGGCGATTGATCTGTTGGGTAAAACAGCGCGACTCGAATTCAACATGGTTGATGAGTCTGCGGACCTTGAGCAAGCGATTAACGGAGTGTTGCCAGCCGGAACAAAGCTCCTTTATGAGCGCCGTGTTGACCCACGCACCAATGCTGTAACCGAGATCCCTTTGGTGGTGTTTGAAAAAACAGCCTTGACGGGAGATTTGCTGGCTGATGCTCAGGTACGTATTGATACCCGTTTTAACGAGCCGTATGTTGCCATCGACTTTAATGCTGTCGGTGCACAACGTTTTGATCAGGTTACTGCAGCGAATGTTGGTAAGCGAATGGCGATTGTTCTTGATGATACCATCTATTCGGCACCAAACATCCGAGAGCGTATTTCGGGTGGCAGTGCTCAAATTAGTGGTTCATTTACCGAGCAAGAAGCAACAGATTTAGCGATTATTCTTCGTGCAGGATCGCTGCCCGCTCCCGTTAAGATCCTTGAAGATCGGACTGTTGGCCCCTCTTTGGGCCATGATTCGATTTCTCGCGGTATGAATTCGGTGTTGATCGGTGCGGTTCTTGTTGTTTTGATGATGCTTGTCTATTACCGCGGTGCAGGCTTAGTTGCCAATGTGGCGTTGATGCTCAACCTGTTTTTCATCATGGCAATGTTGTCAATGTTCAAGGCAACCTTAACTTTACCCGGCCTTGCAGGGATCGTGTTGACGGTTGGTATGGCTGTTGATGCCAACGTGCTTATTTTTGAGCGTGTGCGTGAAGAGCTTCGTCATGGTAAGTCTGCACGGGTTGCTATTGATTCTGGTTTTGCTAAGGCATTTGTTACGATTATTGACGCGAATATCACCACCCTTATTGCGGCTCTCGTTCTGTTTCAGTTTGGTACTGGGCCAGTTAAGGGGTTTGCTGTAACACTGACGGTGGGAATTCTGGCTTCTATGTTTACCGCCATATTCGTATCTCGATTGATTTTTGATCTATTCCTTGATGGCCGTCAGGTCAAAAAGTTGAGTATCTAGGAGATTTTGATGCAGCTTATTAAACCTGATGTCAATATAGATTTTATTGGTAAACGCAATGTGGCCTTTATTCTTTCGGCTGTACTGATCCTCGTTGGAATGGTTTCCCTTGTTGTTAAAGGTGGACCCAATTACGGTGTTGACTTTGCCGGCGGAACACTGGTGCAACTGCAGTTTTCTGAAGTTACAACAGCAGAACAAATTAAAAAGGTGTTGATTCCACAACCGTTAACGGCTGCGACTGTGCAGCAGTTTGGTGATGAGGCCAATGAATTTTTGATTCGTACCCAAGAGACTGAGACCGACCTACAGGGGTTGCGGGGTAAGATTTTACAATCCCTTGGCGATCATTATGGGGTTGAAAATGTTGATATGCGCCGTATCGAGATGGTCGGCCCGCAAGTTGGCGAAGAGCTACGCACACAGGGGGTTATGGCAATTCTCTACGCCATGATCGGTATTCTGATCTATGTTACTTGGCGTTTTGAATTCCGTTTCGCGGTAGGAGCGATTGTCGCCTTGTTACACGATGTACTGCTTACGTTAGGTGCTTTCTCGTTGTTTGGTAAAGAGATCGACCTACCAATTATTGCAGCTTTTTTGGCGATCATTGGTTACTCACTGAACGATACCATCATTGTTTATGACCGTATTCGTGAAAACATGGGTAAGCATATCGATTCAGGCTTTGCCTTTACGGTAAATCGCAGCATTAACGAAACACTGTCTCGTACCATTCTCACCTCAACAACGACATTGCTGGTTGTTTTAGCACTGTTTATTTTTGGTGGTGGCGTGATTCATAACTTTGCTTTTGCATTGTTAATTGGCGTCTTGGTCGGTACTTATTCTTCGATCTTTGTGGCGAGTCCATTACTGATTGTGTGGGATTCACGTAAGGCAAAATCTTCTTCGGCACAATAAAGACTGATAACGAGAGGGTAAGTTGATGAAAAATAAAGAGTTATGGTTGATCGCTGGTGTCGCATTTGTTGCTGGACTGCTTGTCGGTTTAGTGATTGGTGACGCCAAGAAAAATCAGACGGTTCAGGTTGCAGGGCAAGCGGTTTCGGCTCAGCAAGCAATACCTAACAACAATCAGCTTGATCTTCTCAATAGTCTCGTTGCCAAAGAACCGAATAACTTTAATGCTTGGGTTCAATTGGCGCACCATCATTTTGATGCCAGTCAGCCTATGGAAGCGGTTAAAGCCTATAGTAAAGCGTTGGCGTTGCATCCTAACGATGTAGACCTTCTTACCGATCAAGGGGTGATGTTTAGACGTTTGGGGTGGTTCGATAAGGCAGTTGAAAACTTTAGTCGTGCCGCTGATATTGATCCGAATCATATTCATAGTGTCTACAATCTTGGTATTGTCTATCGCTATGATCTGAATGATTCTCCCAAAGCTATCGAAGCATGGAATCGTTATCTGCAACGTGACCCTCAAGGGGAAAGTGCAGAGAGCGTACGGAGAGAACTTGATCAAATGCGTGTTGGTGTTGATACGCGGCTTCCACAGTGATTTAGTGTTTTGACATGACAGATGATTAAAATAAGGCCGGTTTACCGGCCTTATTTTGTTTGTGTAGGAGCGATGATGAAACCAGTTTTAGGGCAACGATGGGCGGAGCGAACGATTGCTGATGGTATAGATGTCACAGGGTGGCCGACAACCTTACAGCGTTCCCCTTTGGTGTGTCATCTGTTGGCGTTGCGCGGTATTACCAGTTGTGACGAAGCCAGCTCTTTTTTAACTGGGTCGTTGACTTCGTTACCTGATCCCTTCCTGCTTGCAGGGATGGATCAGGCTGTCTCACGTCTCGTTATTGCGATTGAAGCAGGTGAACGGATTGCTGTTCATGGCGATTACGATGTTGATGGAATTACAGGTACGGCGATGCTTGTTGAAGCCTTGACGCTCTTCGGTGCTGAGGTTGAATACCATATCCCATTACGAATGCGCGATGGTTATGGCTTGTCAGAACAAGCGATCCGTCAAGCTGGTGAGGACAATGTCGCCCTGTTACTGTCCGTTGATTGCGGTATCACTGCCATTGATGAAGCTGCACTTGCTGCCCAATTAGGTATCGATTTAATTATCACAGATCATCATCAACCGTTAGAGACCTTACCGATTGCCCACTCTTGTATTGATCCCCATCTGCCTGATTGTAACTATCCTGATAAGCGTTTAGCGGGGGTAGGGGTGGCGTTTATGTTAATGATCGCCCTACGTAGCCGTCTTCGCCAGTTAGGTAAATGTGCCACCCCTGAGCCTGATATCCGTTATCTTCTTGATTTAGTGGCTATGGGAACCATTGCTGACATTGTGCCATTGCATGGTGTTAATCGGGTGCTGGTGCAGGCTGGATTGCGTTTGCTAGACCGTGGTGAGCGGATAGGGGTTAAAGCACTTAAGGATGTCGCTGATGTACAAAGGATGAGTGCTGGTGTTGTCGGTTTTAAACTAGGCCCTCGACTCAACGCTGCCGGACGTTTAGAAGATGCTGCCTTGGGTGTCGAGTTGCTGCTCAGTCGTGAAGAACACCACGCCAATCGCTTGGCTGAAGCACTAAATGGATTCAATGGTCAACGGCAAACCATTGAACGCCAAGTTTTGGAACAAGCGCTGGAGCGAGTTACTGACGAGATTCTAGATGAACAGCGGACGATTGTATTAGCTGATACCCGTTGGCATGCCGGGGTGATTGGCATTGTCGCCAGTCGTCTGGTCGAACGATTTCACCGTCCGGTGGTGTTGATCGCATTAGATAACGGCTGCGGTAAGGGGTCTGCACGTTCTATACGCGGTTTTCATCTTTTTAAAGGGTTTCAACACTGTGGCCAGCATCTGCTTGGTTATGGTGGTCATCAATATGCGGCGGGGTTATCCATTGATCAACCATCGATAGAATTATTTTCCACTGCCTTTGAGCAGTATGCTCAACGTGAATTGGCCGAAGAGGATTTGATCCCTGTTCGTCATTATGATGCCGAGGTGTTGTTGGAGGATATTGACCGAATGTTATACGATGAGATACAGGCACTAACACCCTTTGGTAATGGTAATCCTGAGCCGTTGTTGGTGTGCCGTGGGGTTCGAGCACAAAAGCCATCAATTGTAGCTGACAAGCACGTGCGTATGTCGGTTCAGCAGGATGGCTATAGTCATCCG
>MAXR01000460.1:7175-9007 GCA_001751155.1 Desulfuromonadales bacterium C00003068
TGATATCTTGTTTACCTTATCGTTAAACTGTTGGCGTGGGCGCGAGACTCTTCAATTGCAAATAAAAGATTTTGTTCGCAACTGTTGCCAGTAGTGGACTCGTTCAGCGTTGTTAATCACGAGTCGATAGGATAAGGAAGAGGCCAAACAGCAGAAAGATGATGTTCGCTGACCATGCTGCAATAAAGGGCGGCAGTGCTCCTGAGTAACCTAAGGCAATGAGCGTTGATTGAACGATGAAAAACGCCACGCCAATAAGAACACTCATTGAGATACCAAGAGCTAAATTAACATTGCGGCTTTTTTGTAAGGCAAAAGGGATCGCGACAAAGGCCATGATAAGACACGCTAACGGGGTCGCCAGGCGAGAAAACATATCAACGCGGTAACGGGTGACATCTAAGCCCTCTTGTTGCATGCGACGGCTTAGGTGGCGCAGTTGTGAGAAATTAAGTTCTTCGTTCTTTCCTGCACTGGTGCCAAAATCTTCAGGTGTTTTACTCAATGGTAGAACTAAATCTGTGCGGATGTTTTCAGCAGTGAGCTGGCCAGTTGTTGTTGAAAATTGACGTACGGTGGCAGAGGAGGATCTCCAGCTTTCGTCACGGTAAATCACATCAACGGCATCAATTCTCTTGGTAATCTGTAATTGTTGATCAAATTGATACATACTTACACCGTAAAGTTGTTTCTTTTCGGCGACAACTAGATTGATATGATAGAGCGCGTTATTGTCTCTAAACCACACATTGTCACGTTTTGTCAGGCTAGTTGCCTTGCCTTTAACCTCTGTTCGTAAAATATGATTTGCTGTCCGAGTTCCTGCCGGAACCAGATATTCATTGAGTGCGAAATTCACTCCTGAGAGGACTGTTGCCGCGATGAGTAGTGGTGTAATGATTTTAAAAAGACTGATTCCGCCAGCGCGAATGGCTGTGAGCTCGTTACTCTTGGTCAGGCCCCCCAGTGTAAGAAAAACCCCCATCAAAATTGTTAAAGGTAGTACTTGGGAGATGATAAGCGGTGTTTTACAGGCAAAATAGGTGAAGTAATACTGTGCCTCAGCTTGGTGCTCAAGGAAGTCATCCACTTTTTCAAAAAAATCAACCAGTAGATAGATCCCGACAAATGCTGCAAGGGATAAGCTGGTGATTTTTATAAATGTACTCAGTATGTAGCGATTGATAAGTGTCACAGAATTATTTTTTCCCAGAAAAATAGCGAACTATAATTTTGTCCAGTACCCTAGTCATCAACTGATACCCTGGTATCTGTTGTTCTTTGGCTGCGAAATACAGCAGACATATGCTGAACACAAAGAACATAACCGTGGGGCTTAACATGGTGATGAGAAGTGGCCAGCCGTTTTCTATGACCATTGTTTTACTCATTGAGAGTAATAGGTAGTAGGTCAAAAATACAAACAACGCCACAGCAAAACCACCACCCTTGTTCGAACGATGGGAGCGAATACCTAGAGGGATGGCGATAAGAGAAAAAATCAGTGGCGACAAAGGTAAAATCGTTCTCTCTAAAAGCTCTACGGTATAGTCTAACTTTTTTTCTTCGTCAGGTTGTTTGATCCGTTTTAGCAATTGTGCTGTGGTCATCTCTTGCGCCTTAAGGGCTTTCACATCACCCTGATCCGCTTGATCAGTAAGAGATAGGTTGATATCGTAACGGTCAAAATGAACAAGTTGATAGCTGTCTTTATCTTGTTGCTGTTGTAGTCGATGGATGGTGCCTTTTTCTAGGTGCATCAACAGTTTATGGCTCACTTTGTCTGGATAGATCAAGCCCTGTTGAGCTGTAATAACAGAAGGTGTTTCCCC
>MAXR01000461.1 GCA_001751155.1 Desulfuromonadales bacterium C00003068
GTACTCCTGAACGAGAAAGTGTTTTTGATTTTACGTTTCCCTATATGACCATGCACGGCTCTATTGTCGTACGCAGAGACACCTCCAATATTCGATCAATGGTCGATCTTGTCGGTAAGCAGGTTGCGGTTATGGAGGGCGATAACGCCGAGGAGTTTTTACGTCGTGATCACCTCGATATTGAAATAGTAACAGTAGCAACTTTTGATCCAGCCTTGCTTGATCTGGCCGCTGGCGCTAACGATGCCGTCGTCATGCAGAAGTTGCTGGCAATCCAATTAATCAAAAAGCACAATATCCGTAATCTTCAAATCGCCAGTTCACCTTTTTGGCTATGATACAGATGAGATGATTGGAAAAGATTTACATCAATTACTTGCCCCAAAACTGCTTCGCGAAAAATATAAAGGCCCATTCTCAAGATTTGTTAAAACTGGCAAGGGCGATTCGCTCGGCAAGTCTGTTGAGCTTGAAGGTTTGCATAAAGATGGGCATCTTATCAACTTAGAGTTGTCTCTCTCTTCTTTTGCGCTTGCTGGTAACCAGCAATCTATGGCAATTATCCGTGATATTAGCTCTAGGAAAAAAGCAGAGGCCCAGCGGTTGGAATTAGAGACCCAACTGCGCCAGAAATACAAGATGGAAGCTGTTGGGGTTATGGCGGGAGGTATGGCGCACAATTTCAATAATAACCTGTCTATTATTCTGGGCAATATCGAACTATCCAAATTGAAAATTGATGATCAAGTTGAGATAGCTGATTATCTCAATAACGCTAAAATTGCGGTGTTACGCTCACGTGATCTGATCAAGCAGATTATGGCGTACAGTCGCCAAAATTATCCCGGTAAAAACTTACTTCAACCTGCCGTGGTGATTGATGAGACATTGCAACTGCTTCTTGCCACCATACCTAGCACGATTAATTTGCAGCAGAATATCGGCAGTGAAAGTCGCGCCATCACTATCAATGGTGATTCCTCACAAATTCAGGAATGTTTGATCAATCTATGCAACAACGCCGTGCAGGCAATGGATGAAGTGGGCGATCTTACACTTTCACTGAGCAGCGCAGAACTGCTCCAGCAGGATATTCCTATACAATATGATGCGCATCCCGGTAGATACGTCAAAGTTAGTGTTGCAGATACGGGTTGTGGTATGAGTGCAGAAGTTATGGAGAAGATATTCGATCTTTTCTTTACCACTAAACCTGTAGATCAGGGGACGGGCGTTGGTCTGTCGACACTGCAAGGAATTGTTAAAGATCATGGTGGACTGATCCAGATCAAGAGCAAGTTGGGCGAAGGCACCACGTTTGAACTTTATTTTCCAAGAGAAAATTCAACCAACAATCTGTCCGAATCTCCCTCAGGTGACGAACGTCGGCCAACAGGGACAGAAAGAATCCTCTTTGTTGATGATGAAGAACTGGTTGCTGCTCTGGCTGAGGAGATGCTTACTGAAATGGGCTATCAGGTCACAACTATGACAGAAAGCAGCGAAGCTCTGAAATTGTTTGCTGCCAATGCTGACAAATTCGACCTTATTATTACTGACCAGACAATGCCGAACCTTACAGGTAAGGAGTTGATTCAAGCCATCAGACAGATCTGCCCAGACATTCCGACAATAATCTGCACGGGTTACAGTACCAAGGTGGATGAAGATGAAGCGAAAAATTTCGGTGCCAATGCCTTTTTGATGAAGCCTTTTGATCTGACCGTTATGTTACAGGCTGTCAGGCAGGTATTGGACGAGTAGAAGCATTAACTTCAGACTTGATGCTGAAAAAAATCATGGAATCTTTATCTGAGATATTGAGACCAAAGGTCAGAATTGAAAGCTGGTGGGCACGACTCGGACACCCGTTGGTCTTAGACAAAAAATGGTTAGCTGAAAATCAGCTAACCATTTGTATTTATTGGTGCGCGATGCAAGATTCGAACCTGCGACCTTTGGCTTCGGAGGCCAATGCTCTATCCAGCTGAGCTAATCGCGCATGAATTACGTGTATAACTTAGAACGGGGTGAAAAGCAACTGCAAACTTGGTTGTCGTGTCGTGCAATTAATCGAGGTCGGTCAGTGCTTTGTCTAGTTGCTTTTTCTTGATTTTTTCTAAAAGTGTCGTCCGTTTTAAGTTGAGTAGTTCTGCAGCTTCTTTTTTGTTGCCACCTGTTTGAACGAGTGCTTGCAGGATAAGTCGATCTTCAAACTCACTGACACGCGAATTGAAATCTGTGGCACCGCTTTCACTTATTAATCCCGCTGTCGTCTCTTCCTTTTGATGATACAGGTACTTTTCGGGAAGGTCTTTAGGGTGGACAATCTCACCCATATGAAGAATGGAGAATCTTTGGACTAGGTTTTCAAGTTCACGAACATTGCCTGGCCAAGGATAACGTGTGAGATAGATAAGCGTTTGATCTGAATACGTGAACACGTTTCGTCTTTTATTGGTGCAAAACCGTTGCGTGAACGTATCAAGCAACAGACTGATGTCGCCGCCACGTTGACGTAGTGGTGGAATGTGCAACGGAATGACATTTAAACGATAGTAAAGGTCTTCTCTGAATGTCCCTTTGGCGACTGCTTCATCTAGGTTGCGGTGTGTGGCTGCAACGATGCGTACATCGACTTTAATGCTCCTAACGCTACCAACTGGTTCAAACTCTTTCTCTTGAATGACACGTAGAAGTTTGGCCTGTAAAGATGGCTTCATATCGCCAATTTCATCAAGAAAAAGGGTGCCTCCGTGAGCGTGCTGAATGCGTCCTTTTTTGTTGTTTATCGCACCGGTAAATGCCCCTTTTTCGTAGCCAAAAAGTTCGCTTTCAAGAAGTTCTTCAGGAATTGCGGCACAGTTGAGGGGGACAAAATTATTTTGTTGCCTTGGGCTGTGGGTATGCAGTGCTTTAGCGACAAGCTCTTTGCCTGTACCACTCTCACCTTGGATAAGGATCGTACTATCTCCATCATCACCTAAACGTTGAATCAGGTTAAATAATTGACACATTGATTCCGATTGGCCAATGATATTTAGAAAGCCGTTTTCACGTTGTGCTCGTGGTGTGGCGCGTTCTTGAGTGAGGTGTTGCTGAAGCGCACGGTGAGAAATTTGTGCAACTTCTTGCTGTGTGTAGGGCGCATGGAGGAAAAAGTGTGCCCCAGATTGAAGAATCGTTTTCGTTGATATCGTGGTGTCTTCAGGAACGAGAAGAACAGAAACAATTGGTGATAACGTTCTGTTTAACTCGATGAAAAAATCTAGGTTTTCATGCCCGTTTTGAGGGAGTTGGAAAAATAGTACTGAGCATGGATGTTGATCAAGAGCATCACGTGCTTGCTCAACAGTTGAAACCTCGATGATGTTTGTCGTGGTATCGTTATTGAGGTCGCTGGCAAGCTTGGTTCTGGTTGCATCATTACTGTCGAACAAAAGGATGTGTGACACGGCTGCTTCCAGAAGTGAGGATTATGAGACAAATGAATGAAGTAGTCATTGTCGCTTTTTGTCGCACTAATGGCAAGTTGTTTTCAAATTTGTTTTTGCTTTTTCGCAGATTTCATCATTTGTGGCCGGAGTAAGGATAATATCTGTCGCACCATAGCGAACCGCCTTGATAACATCTGATCGAGTCCATTGGGGGCCAGCAACAATAAGAGGGCTACCTTGGGGAAGCTCAGAGCGTACTTTAATGATGGCAGCAAATCCTTTTTCATTCATACCTTCGACGATAAGGAATGCGCCAGTTAAGCTGTATTGGCGGAGCTCGTTAAAATTCTCATTACTACTCAGTTCGATCGTTTGGTGTTCTGTGGTGCTAATGCTTTCACTAAAGTGTGTTCGCAGTGATTGGTCGTCACACACCACCGCAACGATAGGTGGCAAGGGTTGCTCGGCTGCTTTGTTCGCTACTTTGTCTGTCGCCACACTTGCCGTTTGAGTTGTTTTCCCTTCTACGGGTGAAGGAGTATCTGTATCAGTCGCAGGTGCTCCCCATCCTGTTTCGACAGGTCGTGGTACCATGTGTAGCAGGTCTACAGGGCAGATGAAGGATACCTCGCTCAAGTCACGGGCATCGCAACTTAGCGTTCCTGTTACGACATAATATTCACCAGCTGGAAAGGGTGTTGGATCTTCTACTTTGACCTTGGTTGGTGTGAAAAGTTCCTGTTCACCTTTTTTGAGATGAACTTTGCGTGGGTACATCTCATCAAAGTTTTGGACTAATCCACCACTAATAATGTTAGCAACTTCACCGAAAGCATCTGCTTCATCTTCACCATATTCACCCGCTTTGATATGGTTGGCGATCTCTTCAGCGGGTAACATGATCATGGTACCTGCAAAGAAAATCGCATCTTTTAAATCTGTTAAAAAGTATGCAGTTCCTTCACTGTCACCACTGACCAACATCTCAGTTGAGATTGTTTTTTTCCCAGGTTTGGCAAAGAACTCTTTTTTACTGGTGTAACGCCCAGTGATCCCTTCAATTTCAAGCTCTATGCCAAGCATGCCGCCGATCTCTTCGGCGCACTGCATCATGGCAGCATTTATGACGCGGTTAACGACCTCTTGCTCGACACGGTCCTCTTCTGGCTCTTGTGGAGGTGTCTCGATCGCATCATCATTGGCAACAACCTCTTCGGGGGTGCTGTCAGGTACAGGCTCTTCTTGATGGACTGGTGGTGCTTCATTTACAGGGGCGGCGACGGGTTCTGTTTTGGTTTCTTCGCCGAGAATACTTGCTGGAATGATGACCTCTAACTTATTCAGGTCAAATCCCTCAATCTTCATGCTACAGCAACTGTATACGTATTCGTTAGGAGGAAAGGGGGTGTCGCTATTGGGGTCGATTTGGCTGGGAACAAAATCGTCAACGGACGTACGTTTAAAGTGGAGATTGTCAGGATACATGTCTAGAAAGACAGCAGTGTAAACTCCCGAAATGATATTGGCTACTTCACCGTATGCATCAGCAGCTTCACCATCGAACGTTCTTAGTTTACAATTTTCCTCAATTTGTTCTTGAGGAAGCATAATCAATGTGCCGCCAAGAATAACCGAATCTTTTAGATCGGTAATGATGAATGAATCACCACTTTTATCGCCTGAAACGACCATTGTCGACAGTACTGAACGCCCGCGACTTATTGCAAACAGAGAGTCTTTGTTCAGGACTTCAAGACAGTGATCAGTTAACTCAATCGGCGCACCTAGAAGGGCACCAATCTCTTCTGAGAGTTGATCTAGTATTGTGTTGAAAACTTGTTCAACAACCGCTGATACTGCCACAATGTACCTACTTGGGTGCTTTTAGTTTAAGTTCGACGAGGAATTCACCTTCATCAAGATAGAATGGTACGGTGGTCCACATTGCATCGTCCATTCCGCTGATACGATAAGATCGCCCTGCTAATATAGTTGGAACTGCAAGGCTAATATCAATTCCTTCCTCGGTGAAGCCATCCTTGATGCCGCCAAGAATCATATTGGCCATTTCGCCAACGGTGTCTTTTACGTCGGCGTCGACTTCATCAACGTCAACCCCAAGCAACGCACTTGTGATCGCAAAGGCAACATCCTGAGGGCAATGGATGGTTAACATCCCCTGAACCTCACCGGCAAAGCCTAGCATTCCAGAAATGCTGCTTTGAAAGTTATAAACTTTTTCTGAAAGTGAGATTCCCGGTGTTAATGGCATCATAAGCATGGTGTCAAAAAGCAACTGAGTACTGTCTATGATTTGTTGTTGAAGATCTATATTCACATATTACTCCAGAAAACGGGGTTGTTGTTAATATCGCACAAATTGTTTCACGTATTAAAGTCGTTAACTACCCGTTTTTTATCTGTAATTCAACAAGAAATTTACCCGCATCAATTGTGAATGGAACAACCACCCATTCTGCATCAGCAACACAGTCCATGCTGTATTCGTCGCCGTGAATGCATGAAGGGATAGAGATAGTGACATCTTTGCCCGCAGCATCGAGCACCATCTTGATGTTTCCTGCTAGCATATTGGCAAGTTCGCCGATGGCGTCAGTAACATCATCATCAACCTCTTCGACATCCATACCAAGAAAGCTACTGGTGATCGCTTTAGCAACAGAGTCCGGTGTATGGATAGCTAACATTCCTTGGCAGGTTCCGGCTAGGCCAATCACACCTGAAACTGAGCATTTGAAGCTTGTAACGCTTTCGGCAAGAGGGTCACCAGCGGTGATGTCAAGCATGATCATTGTTTCAAAAATCTCTTTGGTCGCCTCTTTGATGTTTTCCAATAGATCCAAAATGAACCCTCCACTTTATATTTAGTAATCAGCAGATTAATTAAATGATTAATAGCTCTTGCGACGAACTGGTTAGCTCGTAAATTGAGATGATTTTATCGTATGAAATTCTGTTGATAGTGCTCAGACTTTCGGCGCAGCACTGAGCTGCGCCGAAAAGATCGTATCTACATAATACCACTAATCACTTCATTGATTTTGTCTGGAGTAAATGGCTTTTTAATGTTTCCCGCAGCGCCGAGCTCTTTCGCTTCGCCAATAATATCTGCACCACCCTCAGTGGTAATCATGACAACTGGAATGTTCTTGATTCCGTCAATTTCCCTCTTTTGACGAAGGAACTCAATGCCGTCCATGTTTGGCATGTTGATGTCACTTAGGATAAGGTCAACATTCTCATTTTCAAGAAGATTGAGAGCTTCCTGACCATCGGCTGCTTCAAGGATTTCATCAAAATCTAGGCCAGCTTGACGTAATGCTCGTGAAACAATTTTTCTCATGGTGCTAGAATCATCAATGACAAGTACTCGTTTACCCATGGGGTTGGTTCCTTTCAATAATAACGTTAGATTAGTTGTTCAATAGTGAATTAAGGTTATCCATTTCAGCTGCTTTAATTTCAACTGAGAGAGGGAGATCTTCGGCTGTGTAGTTAAATTTAAATTCAGATGTACTTTCTTCACCGTCAGCTAGCTCGGGAATACTGAGGGAAAAGTCGGATTCTGGAGGAAGAATCTCGGTCATAAATCGTCCTGCTAGGGTATTCAGGATTTCAGCAAGAAGATCGTTAATGAGTTGATCCTTCAACTCATCTCTATCCATGGTATACATGGTTTCGGCAATCTGGTAAAGCAATTCCTTAGATACGTCTAAGCGCATCTCTAAAAGTTCAGGTTCCGTGATTAGAAGGTTAACTCCGAGCATCTGCTGTTTAAGGTTTGTTGCTTCTTCAATGGTACATTCTTCGATGCTTACAAAGGCCATATTCTCGAGAGTTTCTTCGAGAACAGTAGTGGTCTTTTGATGGAGAAATGTTGTTAAGTCGTTCATGTTAACCATCCTCATTGTTGATTAATGGTGCAAGGGCTTCACTGAGCATTGCTGGATTGATCGGCTTATTGAGGACGCCAAAAGCTCCCATTTTAAGAAGTTTGTCCGTTTTTGCCTGATTTCCAGCGCTTGTTATAATGAGCACGGGTAGGTCAACCAGTTTCGGGCTGGCTTTTACCCATCTAAGCAGTGATTCGCCATCCATTATTGGCATATTTAAATCGCTAATAAGGAGATCTGCTGGTTCTTGCTTAACCAGCTTTAGCCCTTCTTTGCCGTTTTCTGCTTCAGCAAATTCGGCATCAGCGAGACCAATAATCTCAAGGCAGCGACAAATCATCATTCGTGCGGTACCTGAATCATCTGCTATTACGATGCGTTTCATTTGGTGTCCTTTCTATGTGTCCGTCATGGCATTATGCATGGTGCCGAATGTCTCGTTGACTTCCAGCATAACAAGTGCCAGTTGTTCTGATGTTAGGTCAATAAAGTTAATGTAATTTTGGTCTAAATGGTATTGCAATGAATCTGAAGATTGACTGCCACACATCATGGCGACAATGCAGCCAAGGTGGACAGCGTAAGCAAGATGCTGATATTCAGGTGGTGCTTCAGCTGGGCGATGGTGATAACGGATCGCACATTGTAGTGATTCAGGTAGCTCCCAGTTTCTTGCCAGTTCATATCCTGCTTCAGTGTGATCTATGCCAAGAATCTCTCGTTCTCCAGCAAGGTAGTCGGTGACTTCGTGGCCATCAATGCTGGTCAAAACATCATTCGCAGTTTGCTGTAAAAAATCAGATAAAACCGCTTTGCCGACCGCATGAAGAATTCCTGCTGTAAATGCTAAGTCTGGGCTAAGCGGTTGTTTTGACTGCTTTGCAATCTCTCTTGCTGCGATAGCCGTTCTAAGATCGTGGTTCCATAATTCACTTTTGGGGCCATCGTAGCCTTCTAGTTCCTTATGGAAAAGGGCTGAAGCGCTATCGCCAAGAGCAATCCCTGCTACCATCCGCTCGCCAAGGTAGCCAACAGCACGTTCAATGGTTGTTACTTCATGAACTAAGCCGTAGGCAACAGAGTTGACTATTTTCAGTACCCGAGCGGTGAGTGCCGCATCGCACTTTACAATATCAACGACTTCACTGATGTCGTGATCAGAGTTTGCTGAAAGTTGCAGCAGCTGTGAGGCGCTTGGTGAAAGTAGGGGCACCTCTTTGATCGCTGCAATAATCTCTTCTTTGCTGGCTCGTTGTTTCATCGTGATCCCTCTTATGCTAAATTTTCCAGTCGCTACGACCAGGTGATGAGAGTGTGATTTCTCCTGTTGTAACGGAAACCGAAACCGTGCGACTGTAGGTGGCTCCGAGGTCTTCAGCAACGGGACCGAGGGCGTATTTCCAAAGCGTTTTCTTTACAGCGAGTGCATTACGTTTGCCGATATTAAATGTGTTATTGGGGTCCATGATTTTGGCTCCCCCCGCAAGTTTAACGATAAATCCGCGACCGCGTGGGTCGCAACCCATGCCAGCCATTTGCTTTATGAGTGCTGGAATACCGGTGTCGGCAAAGTATCCAGGGCGTGTCTTGACTTTATCAGGATTTATTTTCGACTCAGGTAGTGCAACGTGAACCATGCCGACGGTACGAGTTTTTGGGCACATCAGCACAACTGCAATGCACGATCCTAGGGCAAAAGTTTTAACAATATCTGCTTGGTCTTTGGAGGCCCCAAATTCTCCAACACCCAATATCAAGTTGCTCATAGGGTTTATTTTCCTGTTAGCAGTGAGATAACATTTGAAGCGATGTTGTCAATAGGAACAAGTTTTTCAGCCCCACCTTTTTCAAAGGCAACTTTTGGCATGCCAAAAACAACCGATGTTGCCTCATCTTGCGCAAGGTTTCGAGCTCCAGCTTTGTGCATGGCAAGCATCCCTTCTGCGCCATCAGAACCCATCCCTGTCAGCATGACGCCGACAGCGTTTCGTCCGACCTGTTTTGCAGCGGAATTCATGACCACATCAACGGATGGGCAGTGTCCACTGACTTTTTCGCCAGCATAACATTTGACCTGATAAATTCCACCCGAGCGAACTATTTCCATCTGCATCGCACCAGGGGCAACAAGTATTCGACCTTGTCGTATTCGGTCTCCGGTCTCAGCTTCTTTCACCTCCATTGAGCAGAGTTGATTGAGTCGTTCTGAAAACATTTTGGTGAAACCTGGCGGCATATGTTGAACAATAACCACTCCAGGGGAGTTTGATGGAAATTTGGTAATCACTTTTTTTATTGCTTCAGTTCCACCTGTGGATGCGCCGATAACAATAACCTTGTCCGTCGATTCGTCCAAGGCGTGATTTACTGCGGTGCTTGGTGCGCTACGTCGACTGATCGGTTTATTCTTCCAGTGCGAAACATTAGCATTCGAGGCTATTTTAACCTTCGCACGCAGCGCCATGAGCATAGCGTTGAGCCCCTGTGCAACATTGGTCGTTGGTTTGGTTACGAAATCAACTGCACCCGCTTCAAGTGCTTCCATGGTGATCTGTTTCCCTTTTTGCGTTAGGGAGCTTACCATGACGATCGGAATAGGAAACTGAGGCATCAGCTTGCGTAAAAATTCGACACCGTCCATCCGCGGCATTTCAACGTCTAGCGTTAACACGTCAGGCTTAAGCTGCACAATTTTATCTCGGGCAATATACGGATCAGCGGCAGTTCCGACAACAATAATATTTGGATCAAGCGACAGTCCATTGCTGAGGATTTGGCGCACGAGAGCTGAGTCATCAACGACGAGTACACGGATCTGTTTTGCCATTATGCGTTTCCTTTCTGATATGCCGCAGGCATCAGGTATTTGAACAATTCGCTATCGCGGCCAAGGGTTTCAGAGTGGCCAATGAAGAAATAGCCGTCTGGTTCCATGCTGGCGTTAAATCTTTGTACCAGGGCATTACGTGTTTGTTGATCAAAATAGATCATAACATTTCGGCAAAAAACAATTTGAAACGGCTTCTTGAACGGAAATGTTTTGTTCATGAGGTTGAAACGCCGAAACGTAACTTCGTTGCGGATTTTGTCGCACACCTGCATTTGACCATTTGGCAACTTGTTGAAATATTTTCGTTGTAGCGTTTCGGGTAGTGATGCGACCTTGTCGGCACCGTAAATTCCGAGCTGGGCTTTTGATAAAGCCTGTTCCGAAATGTCGGTGGCTAAAATTCCGGCATCCCAATTACCGTACTGAGTTCCTAGATACTCGTGCATTAACATAAGTAGCGTGTAGGGCTCTTCACCTGTAGAGCAGCCCGCACACCAGATACGGATATCTTTGCGATTCTGTTTTTTTAACTTTTCACAGATCGCAGGAAGTGCGGTTTTCTGGAAATAGTCAAAATGGTCTTTTTCGCGATTAAAATACGTATAATTCGTTGAGACCAAATTAATTAAATCGCTTACAGCCTTACCGCTGTTGTCTTTTTTTAAATAGTCATAGTAGTTCTGAAATGTTCCGAGTTGCTTATCGCGGATCAGCTTTTGTAGGCGACCGACAAGCAATGATCGCTTCTCATCCGTTAAGTTTATTCCAAAACGATCATAAATTAATTGACGTAATGAATTGAACTCTTGATCAGAGATGGACATCATTGTTGAGTTTTGTGTTGCTGTTGTTGGCATAGAGTTCCCTAAAATTCTTTTATTTTCTCTCGACAAGATTGCCGACATCTAGGATCAGGCTAACATCACCGTTGCCAAGGATTGTACAACCAGAACAGCCGCGTACATTGCCAACGTACTCAGAAAGTCCCTTGATGACCGTTTGTTGCTGGCCAAGAATCTCATCAACCATAAGGCAGACGCTACGATCTTGATACTCAAGGACAATAAGGATTCCATCCTCAAGTTTCGAATGGTCTGGCTGCACGTCAAGCATCTCATGAAGGCGCACAACGGGGAAGAAATTCTCGCGAACACGAACGAGCTCTTCAGAATCGGGTGTGATTGTGATGGCATCGGGTTGAGGGCGGAAGGCTTCTTTGATTGACAGTATCGGTACGATGCAGCGTGCATCGCCAACACGAACAAGCATGCCATCGATGATCGCAAGGGTAAGCGGGATGCGCAGTTTAATGGTCGTTCCTTGTCCTGGAACACTGTCGACATCAACTTTGCCTTTGATTCGTTCAAGGTTTTGTTTTACCACGTCCATACCAACGCCTCGACCCGAAATGTCGGTTATTTTCTCAGCAGTAGAAAAGCCTGGCTGGAAAATCATATTGTAGATCACGCGGTCACTCAGGTCGGAGCCGTCACCTTCAATCAAGCCGTTTTTAATCGCTTTTTCGAGGATTTTTTCCTTGTTTAAGCCGCGGCCATCGTCTTTTAGGGTGATCCAGACCTCGCCCTCTTCGTGGCAGGCATCTAGTTCGACTGTTCCCGTTTCACTTTTACCTGCCGCGAGACGCTCTTCTGGGGGCTCAAGACCATGATCCATAGAGTTTCTTAAAATATGAACCAGTGGGTCAGTGATGGTTTCGACCACGGTTTTATCAACTTCCGTTGCTTCACCAGTGAGTTTTAAATCAACTTTTTTACCCGATTTTACCGACAGATCATGGACGAGGCGGATCATTCGGCGGAAAAGACCGGAAACAGGGATCATGCGAATGATCATCGCCATCTCTTGAAGTTCACGAACTAACTTGCCCATCTGTTGTGCGGCTTTGTTGAAGCTTTCAAGCTCGAGGCCGTCGAGGTCAGGGTTGTGGATCAGCATGTTTTCAGCAATAACCAGCTCGCCTATTAGGTTGATTAAGTTGTCAAGTTTATCGAGGTCAACACGAATATCTTGCTTTTTAACCTTAGCTGGTTTTGCTTTTGCTTTGGGTTTAGGCGCGGGTGTCGGTGGTTGCTTTTTGACTTCACTCTGTGAAGAGAGTGCTTGGTCTACTTGCTCGGCAGAAGCCTTGCCCATGTCGACAAGTACATCGCCGAGGGGCTTGCTTTGTTGTGCAAGAGCTTCATTGACACACTCTTGACTAACGACCCCTTTTTCGACTAATACCTCACCGATCTTCGGAGCAGGAAGGGCTTTAAGTGCCTCAACGTGCGCAGCAAGCTCATCAATTTGGTCTTTACCGTTAGCACTCAGGGCGGCAACGCCCTCTTTAAGTGCGTCGACGGCATGGAGCAGCGTGTCGAATGGGTTTTGTGTTGCGAAAGAGCCACCACTCTTAACAATGTCTAGAACGTTCTCAATCTGATGACTGAGTGCTTCAAGGTTGCCATAGCCAAAAAAACCACTGTTGCCCTTGAAACTATGGATGCTGCGAAAGATTGACGCGACAAATTCAGGGCTTGCGGGCTCTTTCTCCCAAGAAAGAAGGCCTTGTTCTGAAGCTTCGAGAAGCTCGTCACCTTCTTGGATAAAGCGTTCGACCATTTCATCCGTAATTTCAAGCATAAATTCGTCGGTCTTGTCCGGCTCAACGACCACATGCTCTGGATCAGCAGTTTCAGCTGCAATAGCTTCAGGCTCTGGAGTACTCTCCTCTTTGTCTTGACTTGGCTCTGGTTCTTCCATGGCAGTGTGAAACTGCGCCGCCATTGTTTTGCTCTCTTCGACCAGAGCTTCATCGTTAAAGGTTTCGTCAACGCAGTCAAGAGCTGCCTTCATGAAATCACACGATTCACATAACAGGGTTACATGCTCAGGAAGGAGAACGAGTTGGTCAGAGCGAACCATGTCGAGCAGGCTTTCTGCTGCGTGGGCAACGCCGGTAATATTGTTGAACTCGAGAAAGCCAGCACTACCCTTCATTGAGTGGAAGAGTCGAAATACCGCGTTGATTGTCTCGTTGTCAGTGTTCTGTCCAAGCTCAATGATCGTCGGTTCAAGTTGCTCGATCATGTCGCGGCTCTCTTGTGAAAACTCTTGGATAATCTCTATTTGATCACTGCTTAGCTCGTCAGTCATGGCTTCTTCGACTCTCCGTGGAAAGGGGTACAAAAATTGATAGCAGGTTTATTGTTTAAAAATTTCTTATGCATTAAAGGGGTGGTTTGCTGGAAACTTAAAGCCTGTCCTGTTCCAATGTCACCTCTATTTTAATGATTTTTGTCAGTATAGTGTAAAACGGAAAAATTCTGAACTTGTTTTTCACTTAATTAAGTGTCAAATAAATGACATTGTTTGGTTGTTGCTTTCGTTTGCTTGACTTTTTGGTGTGGTTAAGTGTGGTGAGGAATCGTTATCTCGCATGTAGCGGGCACTCCCGCTCTGGCTCATTTATTGCATGATAAGATTATTGTTGGCTTGTTTGTTAGTGTGAAAACGTGGTTGTTCTTGCGGTCAAGAAAGCACCGTGATTGCTAATTAATATGTTGAGGTGGAGTGTAGGTTTGAACGTAAAGACAGTTCTTGTGATTCTGTTACAGATTGGATTGATCTGCATCGCATCCCCTCTTGTTGCTTGGGGCCAGGAACAGTGTGAACTGCTCTCGGTTGAAAAGCATGATGAGGTAAATATCAGCCGTTTGTCTCTACAGTTCAATCGCTTGCCAGAGTTTCAAGTGAAGACATCGGGGCAGCGGCTCGAAGTGATTTTACCTGAGACGCACGTTTCATCACAATTATCATTGCCGCCGGAAGATGAGCGCCTTGTTCGGGTTTTGATCGGTCAAGCTCAAAAAAAAATGATGCTTTCATTTTTGTTGCGACGGCCACCATATTTTGTTAACAGCGTTAAAGATGTTCAGGATCGTCGCCTGGTGATTGATTTGCATTGGCAAGATTCACAACGTGGCACACGTCCAGCTATCTCACGTAGTGTTCCAGGACAAACATCGCTTCAGGGCGGCGGCGGGGTCGCTGGACGGGCAATTAGTTCGAAATATCATGGTGATTGGTTACGTTTTTTTGCCGAATACGAACGGCCAGTCACACTTAGTGCGCCGATCAATTACACTCTGGCACCGTTTCCGTGTCTTTCTTTGGTTGATGATGTGTCTGATGTCTTACCTTTAGATGTCGCGGCATTGGCGGATCAGGGCGAGTGGGACGAAGCGATCACGGCACTAGAGTACGTTGGTCTAGAGGCAGAACGAGGCGATGCTCCGTTGCGGTTGATGTTGGTTAAGGCTGATCTGCATCAGCGCGCAGGAAATTATAGAAAAGCGCGAAGGTTTTTAGATCGAATAACGGCCTTGCTTAAAGAACGGCAACAGCAGCTTGGCGCATGTGTCTCCTTGCAGCGATTATATCTTGCTATCAATCAAGCTAATAGCCCTTTTGAGCTGTTGGCTGAATTAACACTGGCAGCTGATCGGCGCTACCCTATTGTGATGCAAAAGTACATTGATCTGTTCCAGGCTGAGGTACTGATCTCGGCAGGTGATGTGAGGCAGGCCTTGCCAATCCTTGAGGGCGCATCAATTGAGGGGGTCGGCGAGTTGGACCCCATCTATCGTCAGAGGTTAGCGGATGTGGCCTATTTGCGTGGCAACTACAAGGGCGCAATTAATCAATACTCACCTCTGGTGGAGCAGTTGGATGAGCAGCCGTTTTCATTAGCAGGGTATGCAACAAGTCTTTATAGAGATAAGCAGTACGATGCCACGATTGCCGTAGCGAAAAAATTGCTCGAAACTTTAGAATCAGCTGACCATCGTGATTTAGTTCGTTATTTAATGGGCCTTGCCTTGATACGTCGTGGTGATGCTGGTGCTGGTTACGATTTGTTACATCAGGTTCTCCCTGGAACAACGGGGGCAATTTTAGCTCAAGGGAAAATTGCTGACTTGGGGATTCAAGCGGATGATTTTTTTAGTCGGCGTAGGTCTTTGAGCGAGTTTGAAACACTGATTGATGTGATGCCAACACGCAGTGGTCGTGCAGAAATGCAGTTTAAACACGCAGTTGCCATGTATCTTATGGGACACAGGATGGCAGCGATCGCAGAGCTGCAACACTTCCTGAAGTCGGATCGTATGTCCGATCTTGTGCCACATGCTCAAGCTTTGCTGGTTGAAATTTTGCCTAGAGTGATACACGACCTCGTTGATAAGGGGAAGTATTTTAAAGCTTTGGTTTTAGTTGAACAAAATAGAGATCTTTTGGTTTCAAGTCAGAAGAATTTTTCATTTCTTGTTGAATTGGGCCAAGTTTTTTCTAAGCTTGAATTTTCAGAACGAGCACTTCGTTTGTATCTGTATCTGCTCGATGTCACAGCCGTTGGCGAACGGCAAGAGCAAGTTTATATGCCATTGATGGCTGCCTTGGCTCAGCAACATGCTTTTCAACGCGTTATTGAATACGCAGGACGATATGGTGCACTTTACCCCGATGGTGCGAGTCGAGCAGCGGTGTTTTTATTGAAGGTTCAAGCCTTACAGGCTTTAGATAGACAGGCTGAAGTACAACAGTTGTTGAGAGATCCACAGCGGCCCCAATCTATCGAAATTAACCGACTTGCTGCAACGTTAGATTGGCAAGGAAATTTTGTTCAATCCGCAGCACAAAGCATTGCACGCGTCGTTGGAGATGATATTACACAGGCTGATGGTGCCGACGTGTTATTGCAGGCTGAGATCATGCTGAGTCAAGGAAAACTAAACAGTGCATTGAGCCGTTATCAACATCTGAAATCGATCACTGAATACGCTGAACAAGCACAGTATCGCGAAGCAACTATTCTATTAAAGCAAGGGTTTAAAACGCGAGGATTAAATATTTTGGAGCAACTTGTCGAAAACAGTAATGATGGCCAGTGGCGAACCTTCGCGCAGGAAACTCTTGAAATAGAACGATTTAGTCGTTGAAAGGGATAAGTCATGATAGGCAATGGTTTTGTTGATAAAACGGCTTTATTGCTAAAGAAATCACTTGATTTGCGCATGCAAAATCAACAAGTGATTGCTGGTAATGTTGCCAATGCACAGACTCCTGGTTATAAAGCTCAGCGACTTGAGTTTGAAGGTGCATTACGCCAAGCCGTTGAGGGCCGCGGACAGGATGTTACCGTGACTCATCCGCAACATATTTCGACTCATGGTGGATCTATTGGCCGAGTTGAAGCGACTGTGTCCGAAGTTGGTGGCGGTGGTGGTCTTGGTGATGGAAACACCGTGAGTGTTGATCAAGAGATGATTCTGTTAGCCCAAAATCAAATTATGTATGAGGCTTCGGCACAACTTCTAAGTAAAAAAATGAGTATTATAAAATACGTTGTTCAGGGCAATTAAGGGGGCCAATAGATGGGGATTTTCACGTCATTGAATATTAGTGCTTCGGCACTACAGGCCCAGCGAACGCGGCTTGATACCATTAGTTCTAATATGGCAAATGCTGAAACAACTCGCACCCCTGAGGGTGGACCATATAAGCGTAAAATGGTGGTATTCGAGAGTCAACAAATGTCCTTTGCCGAGCACTTGTCAAGTCGCTCCAATAAGGCGATTAATGGGGTGCGCGTCAGTCGGATTGCTGTCGATCAGCGTGAGCCAAAGTTGGTTTACGATCCGCAACATCCCGATGCTGATGATCGGGGATACGTGTCGATGCCTGATATTGATATCCTGAAAGAAACCACCGATATGATGATGGCAACACGAGCCTATGAGGCAAACATTACCACTATTAAATCTGCCAAGCGGATGGCATTAAAAGCGTTGGAAATTGGGAAGTAGAAAGGGGTAATCCATGTCTGATATTTCAATAGATAGTCATCTTAAATCAATGATGTCCTCGTTTGGCCAAGCTCAACCACCAACAGAAACTAATTTTGGTGATATGTTGACGCAGGCCATTTCAGAAACCAATGAAGCTCAACTTAACGCTGATCAAGCAGCTACAGATTTGAGTACAGGACGTTCTGATAATCTCCATGAGGTGATGCTTGCAATGGAAGAAGCGGATATCTCAATGCGGATGCTGGTTCAGATGCGAAATAAAGTTGTTGATGCATACCAAGAAATCATTCGAATGCAGGTGTGATGTGTGTTCGGTTTGTTTTGTTGTAATTATAGTAAACTGTAATGTGTGCTGGCGGGGATAAGGGGAGCCATGGCTGAGTTAGAAAAAGGAAATATTCTTACCGTTTTGAGTGGTTGGCCGCTGTCGCGAAAAATCAGCCTTGCAGCGGTAGCCCTTTTTTCGTTGACCTTGTTTGCGTTGATTATTTTGCAGACACGACAATCTGATTACCAATTGTTGTTCGCAAATTTGCCACAGGGCGATGCCTCGTCGATCGTTGTCTGGTTAAAAGATAAAAAAATCCCTTACGAAATCGAAGGCGGCGGTAGTAGCATCTATGTCCCTGCAGATAAGGTGTATGAAACACGGCTAGAACTTGCTGGATCAGGATTGCCACAAGGTGGTGGTGTTGGTTTTGAAATTTTCGATAAACAGAGTCTTGGAATTACTGATTTTGTGCAAAAGGTAAATTATTTAAGGGCGATGCAGGGGGAGCTTTCCCGCACGATCGCATCACTGTCACCTGTCGCTGCGGCCCGGGTGCATCTTGCCCTACCGCAAAAGAGATTATTTAAGAGTCAGCAACAGGCTGTTACTGCATCTGTCATTATTAAATTAATGGCGGGAACAAATTTACGGGATTCACAAGTTCAGGGCATTGTAAATCTTGTCTCGGGTAGTGTTGAAGGTTTAGAGCCTGAACATGTCAATGTTGTCAATTCCTTGGGGAAAGTACTGTCTAAGCGCCCAGAGCAGGGATTAAGTGGACCCATGACACCTGGAATGCTTGAGTACCAACAAGCTGTAGAGCGACAGATGGAACGTCGCGCTCAGGATATGCTTGATCGTGCGCTCGGTGTTTCGAATTCATTGGTTAAAGTTACCGCAGTCCTTGATTTTGCTCAGGTTGAAAAGTTGGAAGAGTTGTACGATCCTAACAGTGCTGTGCCGAGA